>JBFYZD010000056.1:0-5829 GCA_041309685.1 Gemmatimonadales bacterium
CGTCGCCGCCCCCCAGCCCATCTTCCGCAAGAACCTGCGCCCGGTGGTGTACGTCACCGCCGACGTGGCCGGGGCGCTGGAGAGCCCGGCCTACGCGATGATCGAGATGGGAGGCCCGCTCGCGGAGGCCCTGCCCGGCGTGGACGTGCACTGGGCCGGGTCGCCCACCCTCACGGAGGAGCCCTTCGTGGTGTGGGACGGGGAGTGGCAGATCACGCTGGATGTCTTCCGGGACCTGGGGATCGCCTTTGCGGCCGTGCTCGTGCTGATCTACGTGCTGGTGGTGGCCTGGTTCCAGTCCTTCACCATCCCGCTGGTCATCATGGCCCCCATCCCGCTTACCCTCATCGGGATCCTCCCGGCGCACGCCATGACCGGGGCGTTCTTCACCGCCACCAGCATGATCGGCATGATCGCGCTGGCCGGGATCATCGTCAGGAACTCCATCCTCCTGGTGGACTTCGTGCAGCTGGGGCTGGAGCGCGGCCACTCCGTGCGCAAGGCCGTGATCGCCTCCGGGCTCATCCGCTCCCGCCCCATCATCCTCACTGCCCTGGCGGTGGTGATCGGAGGGCTGGTCATGGTCTCCGATCCCATCTTCCAGGGGCTGGGCATCGCCCTCATCAGCGGGGCGGTGGTGGCCACGGCGCTGACCCTGGTCGCCATCCCCCTCCTCTACTTCGAGATGGAGAACCGATGAAGCTCCTGATGATCCTGGTGGACTCCAACCACCAGAAGGACGTGGAAGAGATCCTCGAGCGGCACAACGTGTCGGGGTACACCGAGGTGCCCAACGTGCTGGGGAAGGGAGAGACGGGGAGGAAGCTGGGGAGCCGGGCCTTTCCGGGCTCCAACAACCTCTTCTTCACCGCCGTGGGCGGGGAGATCTGCCAGACGCTGTGCGCGGACCTGCGCGCCCTGCGCGAGCGCGCGGGGAAGGAAGAGGGACTCAAGGCATTCATCCTGGACGCGGAGATGGTGATCTGACCATGTGCAGCAACGACACGCATTACATCATACGGCGCGTGGCCGGCCTGTTCGTCCTGGCCTCTCTCGCCCTCGGCTACTGGGTCACCCCCTGGTTCTTCCTGTTCACGGCTTTCGTGGGGCTGAACCTCTTCCAGTCCAGCTTCACGAGGTGGTGTCCCATGGAAGGGTGGATGGAGAAGGCGTGCGGGGGGGGCGTGGGGGCCCGCCGCGAAGGCTGAGGGCGGCACCCCTCCAGGGCCGCCCGCTCGGGCTCACGCCTGGTCCGGGCGGCCCTCCTCCGAGGGTGCCCTCAGGCGCAGCTTCCTCCGCTCCGGATCGGCCAGGAGAGCATCGGTGAAGTCCTGCCGTTCCTCCAGGAGGGAGAGCCTCCCGTTGATGGTGTCCAGGAGGTCGTGCATCCTCTCCATCTCGTTCCCGATGCGGGGCTCGGAGCGCTCCTTGGCCATGGCCTCCAGGAGGTTGCCCAGCTTGTTGGCGATGGGCTTGAGGAGGATGACTCCCCCGATGGTCAGGGTGAGGACCACCATGATGACCATGGGGACGAGGAGCTCGAGTTGCCTGGGGTCCATGGGATGCCTCACGCTGGAGGGAAGGGGCCGCTGCGGATAGGATAGGCCGGCGGGATGCAAAGAGGAAGGACGGACACAGGCCCGCCGGGGTTTCGCGGGACGGCGAAGGCCGGCGCCGCCCGCCCCTCCCCGGCGCCTCCCCTACAGGGGCTCGATCTCGAACCCCAGCGCCCGGGCCGCCTCCTCCATGCGGCGGTCGTAGGTGGCCACCCGAACGGCGTGGCCGCGCTCCCGAAGGAAGCCCGCCGAAGCCAGGTGCAGCGCGTCCGCGGTACGCACCGGAAGGGGAAAGGGGAAGAGGGCCCTCTCCAGGACGCGGGGGTGGAGCTCCAGGAAGGCGAGCCGGGCCAGGAGGAGGCGGACGGCGTCCCCGTGCGAGGGGGCGAGCCCCCGGGCGTGGATCCGGTTCCAGAGCTCGTACTCCAGGAGTCGGCTGGTGACCAGCTCCCCCTCCCAGAGTCGTGCCGGCGGGATCCGATCCTCGGCCAGGAGGTGGGCGAGGGCCACCGAGGTGTCCAGGTAGATCAAGCTCCCTCCCGGTCCGCGTCCAACTCGCTGAGAAGCGCGTCCAGGGTGACCACGGGCGGGCCCCGGGGAGGCTCGCCCCGGGGGGAGAGCGGGGGGGTGAGGAGCCCCGCCTCCGCCAGCTCTCCGAGCGGACCTTCCAGGGGGGGGCGTCCCACGGCGGCGATCCCCCGCCGGAGCAGCTCGGAGCGGGATACCCCCAGCCGCTGGGCCTGGCGGTCCAGCTCCCCCCGCTCCTCGGGGGTCAGGTACACCTGGATGGGCTCTCGAACGCGGGATGTCATGGAATGAATTTACACATTGGAAGAATGAATTCAATTCCGGTCTCCCCGCCCGGACTCCGCCGGGCTCCTTCCCTTGAACGCCGGGCCTGCCGCGGCGAACTTTTCCCGGCCCATGGCGGCCTGGCGGCAGGGAGACGGCCCGGGAAGGGAAGAGAATCATGAAGATCGGTCTGGTGGGTTTCGCGGGGTCGGGGAAGACCACCGTGTTCAACGCCATGACGGGGCTCGACGTCCCGGTGGGGTTCGGGGGAGAGGTGCGGGTGGGGACGGTGAAGGTGCCCGATCCCCGCATCGACACGCTCTCCGCCATCTACTCCCCCCGCAAAACGATCTACGCCGAGATGGCCTTCTGCGACCTTCCCGGAGAGCACGGCGCCGAGCGCAAGGGGCTCTCCCCCCGCACGCTCCAGCAGATCCGGGACCAGGAGGCGCTCTGCCTGGTGCTGCGCGACTTCCCCAACCCGGCGCTGGAAGGCGCCGCCGACCCGCCGGGCGACCTGGAGGCCTTCCAGGCCGAGTGCGTGTTCGCGGATCTGGAGATCGTGGAGCGGCGCCTGGAGCGGGCCCGCAAGGAACGAACGACCGGTCCCGAGATCACCGCCTTCGAGGCGGCGCTGCGGGCGCTGGAGGAGGAGCGCCCCTTGCGGACCCTCCCGGCCGAGGCGCTGAACCGGGAGGCGCTGCGGGGGTTCGGCCTCCTCTCCGACAAGCCGCTGCTGGTGGCGGTCAACCGGGCCGAGGAGCGGGCCGGCGAGCCGCTGGCGGCCGATCTCGTCTCCCGGCTGGGGGCGCTCGGCGCCGGCGGGCTGGCCCTCTCAGCCAGCATCGAGGCGGAGATCGCCGGGCTGGAGCCCGAGGAGCAGGCGGCCTTCCTCCAGGAGATGGGAATGGAGCAGTCGGCGCTTTCGCGCTTCATCCGGGCCGCCTACGGGCTCCTCGATCTCATCTCCTTCTTCACGGTGGGGCCGGACGAGGTACGGGCCTGGACCGTGCGGAGGGGAACGCACGCGCGCAGGGCGGCGGGGAAGATCCACTCGGATCTGGAGCGGGGGTTCATCCGCGCCGAGGTCATCCCCTACGCCACCTTCATGGCCCAGGGCTCGGAGGAGGCGGTCAAGGCCGCCGGCCTCCTCCAGATCGAGGGGAAGGACTACCTGGTGCGCGACGGCGACATCCTGAACATCCGCTTCAACGTGTAGGGGGGTGGAGAGGTCAACGGGACAGGGTCCAGTAACCCCCGAAGGAGATCCCCCCCGGCCCCCGCTCATAGCCGAACCGGAGCACAATCCTGTTGCTCAGGCGGATGAGCGTGCCCACCACCGCCTGGGCGGTCCACTCGGAGGCGGGTTCGTGAGGGGCCCAGTAGGAGCCGTCCTGCGTGATGAGGAACTCGGGATCGTTCGCCGAGTCGAAGTATTCCCGGAACCTGGCGTGGCGGACGGGCCCGATCCCCAGGAGGAAGGCGATCTCCCCACCCACCCTGATCACCCCCCCCAGGTTGAAGATCAGGTACTCGTCCACATCCCGTAGCTTGGGGTCGAGCCTGTCCCTCTCCACGTCGGGGACCGTGCAGGAGGGGATGGCCGGGGGGCAATAATCCCCATCGTCCTCCAGGCCGGGGAAGGACTTCTTGGCGTCGGCGAAGACCCCGAACCTCCCCGAGCCGAACAGGTGCCAGGCGCCGACGCCCGCCATGACATCCGGGATCACCGCGGAATAGCCGATGCCCGTCCGCATGCCACCCTCGAAGTCGGCCCGGCGATTGGCCTGCCCCTCTAGCTCCCCGCCCCGGAGGAGGATGAGGAGGGAGGCAAGGATTACCACCCCTCGTCGTACGATTGAAGCATGACGCATGCTTGCCTCCGAAGGCGCGACATCCGGATCGACTCCGGTGGGTCCGGGGGATCCCGGAAACGAACGCGGTCTGCTGCGGTGCGAGGCGGGCCGGAGGCGCCGGGGGTCGCTTGCGCGGGGCAGACCGAGCAGGAACAATGTCACCATATGTGGATACCAGGGAGCTTACGCAAGAGAGCGGAGGACCCCCCGGTCCCGGGACCTTCCCGTGGCCGAAGGCATGGACCGTGGCGGGCGGGGTTGAAATGACGGTCTGCGGTGGCTGGGCCCGAACATCAGCCTTGGCGGGATGCGTCCTGGCTCTCCCATTCCTGTGGGCCGCCTCCGCTGCGGCTCAGGAGAGCCCGGCCGACGGCACCATCCGGGGAAGGGTCGTGGACGAGATCACCGGCACGGGTCTTCCCGGAGCCCAGGTGGAGTTCCTGGACAGCTCCCGGCGCGTGCTGGGCAGGACCGTCGCCGATGACGGGGGGCTCTTCGTCCTCTCCCGCCTTCCCCCGGGTCCGTTCCGCCTTCGCGTCACGCAGCTCGGGTTCCTCCAGACCACCACCCCCGTCTGGTGGGTCCAGGTCGGGGACGTGCTGGACGTGGTGGTGTGGCTCAGCCCTGACGCCATCCCCCTGGCTCCCCTGGAGGTGGTCGCTCTGACGCAACGGCGCCTGCCGGTCCTGTCCGGATTCTACCGGCGCAGGGAGGACGCGGTCGGGGGGTACTTCCTCGATCGCGAAGAGATCGAACAGAGGCATGCCTCGCGCATCACGGACCTCCTGGTCGACCTCCCGGGGGTCCGCCTCGAGAACGCCCCCGGGTACCCGGGCCAGGCGAGGGCGGTGACTCTCGGCCGAGCCCTCCTGGCGGCGGGAGGGGGACGTTGTCCTGTGCAGGTCTTTGTGGACGGGATCCTCGCCTCCCGGGGGGGAGGGGCGGTTCCTCTGGACGATCTGGCTTCTCCCGCCTCCCTGGAGGGGATCGAGATCTACCGGGGGTTGAGCTCGGTGCCGGCGGAGTTCCTCACCCCGGAGGCGCGTTGCGGGGTCGTCGTGCTCTGGACCAAGCGGGGCGGCGAAACCCGTTGAGCCCGGCGCGGGTCCCCGGCCCTCAGTCGGATCTCCCCACCTCCACGATGATGGCGCCTTCGATGGCCCGTCCGTCCGGGACCTTGTAGAGGGCCGACGCCGTGGCGCTGTCCAGGTAGCGGATCCGCACCAGCCCGTCCAGGCCGATCTGGCGAAGGGCATCCGGCCCCCCGAGATAGGAGGAGCCGAGGAAGACCGAAACCTCGGATTGCATGTTGAGGCTGCGTGTGGAGCGGATCTGGAGCCACCGGGGCCGGAGGCGCTCGACGGCCTCGTAGAGGTTCGACACCGGCGCCTCTGCGATCTCCTCCGGGGTGAGTACGTTGGAATCCCTGCGCGGGCCGGTGCTTCCGGTGGAGGCGCATGCCCCGGCCGCCAGGAGGACGAGGGCGAGGAGGGCGGTGACCAGGATCGGTCGGATGGTCATGGGGGGCTCCGTTGTGGGCGAGGAGGCCGGCGGCCAAGCCCTGGCCGCCGGCCCCGCCCGGAAAGAGGATAGGGGGTGGGGGGGCGCCGCCCCCCCCCCCCCAA
>JBFYZD010000057.1:0-6485 GCA_041309685.1 Gemmatimonadales bacterium
CGGGGGCCACGGTCGAGGCGTCCCCAAACTCTCTGGGCGGAAAAGAAGAACCGGACATCCTGAAGGATGGCCGGTTCCGGTGGGCCCTTCCATGCCCCGGCGGGACGGAGGCCAGGGGCCCCCACCCCGAACCCCCGGGGTGTTCCTAGGCCTTGGCCCGCTCCCTCTTGAGCTGCTTCGCCCGCTTCTTGTCGGCGTCGCCGTAGTAGTATTGGTAGTAGTACCCGTAGCGCCCGTAGGTGCTGGAGTAGCGGCCGTCCCGCCGGAAGTCCACGTCATTCAGGACCGATCCCAGAACCTTGGCCCGGACGTTGCGGAGCTGCTCCACCGCGTAGGTCACCGCGCCCTTGTCCGTGGCATTGGCCCGGGCCACCAGGATCACCCCGTCGGCCTTCGTCCCCAGGACGGCCGCGTCCGTGACCACGGTGAGGGGAGGGGTGTCCAGGATGATGAGGTCGTACAGCCCCCCCAGGTGCCCGAGGAGCTCCTTCATGCGCTGGGACCCCAGGAGCTCGGCGGGGTTGGGGGGCAGGGTGCCGGTGGGCAGGAAGTCCAGGCTCCCGCTCTCCCCCAGGTCCACCACCTGGAGGGCGTCCTTCAGGCCGATGCCCCCCAGGAGCAGGTCCGAAAGCCCCGGGGTCCGCTCCTTCCCGAACACGGAGTTCAGCACGCCCCGGCGGAGGTCGGCGTCCACCAGGAGCACCCTGGTCCCCTGCTGGGCCATGGTGATGGCCAGGTTCGCCGCCGTGGTGGACTTCCCGTCCTGGGGGAGGGGGCTGGTGAACACCAGCGTCTTGGCAGGCTTGTCGGGGTTGGCGAAGGTGATGTTGGTCCGGAAGCTCCGGTAGGCCTCCGACACCGGGTTCCGGGGGTCCCTTCCCGTCACCAGCCGCCCCTCCAGGGCGTCCAGCGTGGAGGGCGCCGCGAGCTTCCTCTTCCTTCTCTCCCTCTGCCCGTTGGTGACCCCTGCCCCCCTGATCTTGGGGATGAGCCCCAGGACCGGGGCGCCGCCGGAGGCCGCCTGGATGTCCTCCTTGGTGTGGACCGAGTCGTCCAGGTACTCCCGGGTGAAGGCGAAGCCCACCCCCAGCATCCCCCCCAGCACCAGGGCCAGGGCGAGGTTCAGGTTCGTCCGGGGCTTGATGGGCTCCACCGGGAGCACGGCGGGATCCACCACCCGGACCGTCGGGTCCTCCACGGCCTGGGCGATCCGGGCCTCCTGGAGGCGGGTCTGGAGAAGGGTATAGATCTCCTCCAGCACCTGGCGCTGGCGCTCCAGGCGAATCTGCTGGATCTCCTTGCCGGGGATGCGCTCCAGCTCCCTGCCGAAGCGGGCCAGACCCTGGTCCGTGGAGCGGACCTGGTTCGTAAGCCCCTGGAGGTAGGTCGTGGCGACGCTCCGGAGCTGCTCCTCCAGGTCCTTGATCCGGTTGGAGAGGTTCATCACGTCCGGGTCCTCCAGCGTCCGGCGCTGGAGGAGCTCGCCCTTCTGCTGGTCCAGCACGTTCAGGGACTGGAGGAGCTGGGACGCGGCGTTGTTGGTCAGGAGGCTCGGAAAGGAGATGAGGCGCCGGTAGGGGGAGGGGGCCTCCGGGTCCGCACCCGCGGCCTCCCGCTCGATCTCGTCCACGAGCTGCTGGAGCGCCCCCCGCTCGGCGTCCAACTGGTTCCGGTCCGCCTGGAGGCGAGCAAGCTGGGTCACCTGGGCGGAAGCCTCGGCCTCGAGGCTCACCACCTGCCCCTCCTCCCGGAAGGTCTGGAGATCCTCCTCCGCCGCCGTGAGCTGGACCCGGAGAGTGTCGATCTGCTCCTCCAGGAAGGCTACCGTGCTCCGGGCCTCCGTCTTCCGATGGTCCCGCCGCTGGCCGATGAAGCGCACGGCCAGGGTATTGGGGACCTGGTGGACGAGCTGGGTGTCCGCCGACTCGTAGCGCACCGTCACGATCCCCGCCTCCCGGTTGGGCCGGGACACGATGATCGACCTGCCGAGGCTCGACACGGCCCGTTCAAACGTGCGGACGGTGAGAAGGATCCGCTCGTAATCCAACGCCGAGGGCTGGAGGGTGAAGGTAGCCCCCGGGACCACGGCGGACTGGGTGACGGACACGGCCCCCAGAGCAGCGCCGGTCTCGTCGTCGAAGACGTTGTACTGGCTGCCTGTTCCCCGTTCCAGGCGGTACCCGGCCTGGGGTGCCCACCGCTCCACGTAGATGTTGGCCAGGAGGCGGTTCCGTGCCACCCCCCGCGGGCTCTCCACCCCGATCTGGAGCCCCAGGTCCGAGACCACGGCCTCCGCCAGGGTCCGGCTGCGGAGCACCTCCATCTCCGTCTCCACCTGGCTTCCGGTGGAGAGGCTCTGGAGAATGTCCAGGACCGGGACGTTGGATCTCTCCTCGTCGATCCGGACGGCGACGGTGGACTGGAACACGGGGACCGCTGTGAAGGTGTAGGCCGCCGTGGCCCCCACCACCAGGATCAGGGAGAGGCCGATGTAGAGCCAGTTCCGGAGGAGGAGGTTCCAGATGTCCCGGAGGTGGATCTCCTCCACCGGCTCAGTCAAGGGGCGGAGCATGGGGTCTTGCATAGATCGTCGGACTATCGGAGGAACAGAGCGATCGTGAGGCTGGCGGCGGCGGCAATGATGCCCCGGACCAGGTTCTGGTTCCGCTGCCACCAGCTCCGCTCGGGGACGAAGATCACGTCTCCGGATCGGATGGGGGAGTCGGAGATCGGGGTGGATTCGCTCACGGTAGCTCGAAGCTCCCCCCCGTCACGCAGGAGGCGGATCTGGGTAGGATCCCCCAGCGGGGTCGCCCCGCCGGCCATGGCCAGGGCATCGGCTATGGAAACGGTGGGATCCACGGAGTAGAGCCCCGGGTTCTGCACCGCTCCCATGATCCGGACCCGTCGAAGCACGACGATGTCGATGGAGGGGTTTCTCAGGAACCGCCGGTATTCAACCAGGAGATAGGCCCGCAGCGACTCGGGAGTGTAATCGACGGCTCGAACCTCCCCCAGCCGCGGAAATACAACCACCCCGGCTTCGTCCACCTGGAACTCGCCCGACATGTCCGGTTCCCGCCAGATGCCCAGGCGAATCATGTCCCCGGGCCTCACCACCTGCCGGCCCGACGGGGGAGGAACCTGGGTATCCGTGGCCTGGGCCGGAAGGGCCCCCGGCGCGAAGAGGGCCGGGACCAGAAGCAGGACTGTTGAAAGAGCCCGACTGAGCATGGTCAGGTGCCGTGGAGGGGCCGGGTCAGGGCGAAGGATGACCGACTCGCCCGAGAACGAGAGCGGGACCGCCGTCGGCCTCCGCCCGGAAGGGGTAAGGTACCCAACAAGCGGCCCCTCAACAACGTCCCTCATGCGTTCTTCCCGCAGCACTTCTTGTACTTCTTCCCGCTCCCGCAGGGGCAGGGATCGTTGCGGCCGGGCCCCTCGTCCGTGGTGACGGGGGTGTGCTTGCGCTCCTCTCCCCGGTTGGTGGCCAGTTGCCGCACGTCGGGACCGCTGGGGCCCGAGGGCACCGCCACCCCGCCCACCGCGGGTTCCCGCACCGACGCGGCCCGGGACATCCCCATCTCGTCCACCGGCGGACCCGGGGCGGCGGCGGCGGGCCCGGCCACCCTCCGCCCACCCTGACCCGGCGCGCCTCCCCGCTCCCCCGCTCCCTCCGCGGGCCCGGAGTACATGAGGCGCTGGGCGGCAGCGGGCATCCTCCGCACCTGGGGCAGCCCCACCTGGGCCCGGAAGAAGAGGGAGGTGACGCTCTTGCGGATGTCCGCCATCAGCCCCACGAACATCTCGTAGGCGTCCTTCTTGTACTCGACCAGCGGGTCCTTCTGCCCCCATCCCCGGAAGCCTATGGAGGCCTTGAGGTGATCCAGGTCGTAGAGGTGGTCCTTCCACTTGTCGTCCAGGGTGGAGAGCATGATGTAGCTCATCACCCGCTCCCCGTGCTCCCCGAAGTCGCTGATCTTGCGGTGGAAGTGTTCCCGGGCCGCCTCCAACACCACCGCCACCACGTCCTCCCGGCGCTGGAAGGCGGCCTCGGCGTCGGGGTCCACCCGCTCCGGGAGCTTTCCGGCCATGATGAAGAAGTCCAGGAGGAGCCGGCGCTTCAGGCCCGGGACGTCCCAGCTCTCCGGCCGCTCGTCCTCGGGACAGTATCCTTCCGCCAAGCCCCGGACGGCGTGCTCGACCATCTCCCAGACCTCGCCCTTGAGGTCCTCGCCCCCTTCCAGGGCGAAGAGGCGCAGGTCGTAGACCACCTCCCGCTGCTGGTTCATGACATCGTCATAGTCCAGCAGTCGCTTCCGGGACTCGAAGTTGTTCCCCTCCACCCGCTTCTGGGCCTGGCCGATGGAACGGGTCACGAGCCCGTGGGTGATGACCTCCCCCTCCTGGACGCCCCACTTCTCCATGGCCCCGGCCACCCGGTCGGTCATGAAGAGACGCATGAGGTCGTCTTCCAGGGAGAGGAAGAACTGGCTGGCCCCGGGATCCCCCTGGCGCCCCGACCGCCCCCTGAGCTGCCGGTCGATGCGCCGGCTCTCGTGGCGCTCCGAGCCCAGGATGTGGAGGCCGCCCACCTCCAGGACGTCGTCGTCGGTGAGCTTCTCCGGCTCCTTCCAGCGGACCGGATCCACCGGCAGGAGCTCTTCCACCTTCAACCCCTTCTCCCGGGCCCAGCGGACGGTCCGCAGGTCGGTGACCCCCTTCCCCAGCTTGATGTCGGTTCCCCGGCCGGCCATGTTCGTGGCGATGGTCACGGCCCCGGGAATCCCGGCCTCGGCCACGATCTCCGATTCCTTCTTGTGGTGCTTGGCGTTCAGGACGTTGTGCTTCATGCCCCGGCGCTTGAGCATCCTGGACAACGTCTCCGAGACCTCCACGTTGGTGGTCCCCACCAGCACCGGCAGCTCCATCCGGTGGAGGCGCTCCACCTCGTCCATGAGGGCGGTGAACTTCTCCCGCTTGGTGCGGAAGATGAGGTCGTCGCGGTCGTCCCGGACCACGGGGCGGTTCGTGGGGATCACCAGGACCGCCAGCTTGTAGATCTGGTGGAACTCGTTCTCCTCCGTCTCCGCCGTTCCCGTCATCCCCGCCAGCTTGTCGTACATCCGGAAGTAGTTCTGGATGGTGATGGTGGCCAGCGTCTGCGTCTCGCCCTTGACCTCCACCCCCTCCTTCGCCTCCACCGCCTGGTGCAGCCCGTCGCTCCAGCGCCGCCCCGACATCTGCCGGCCGGTGAACTCGTCCACGATGATGACCGAGCCGTCTTCCCCGATGATGTACTGTTCGTCCTTGTGGAAGAGCGTGTACGCCTTCAGGAGCTGGTGGATGACGTGCATCTTCTGGCTCTTCTCGGCGTAGGCCGCCTCCAGCTCCTGAATGGCGGTCCGCTTCTCGTCCAGCGACCGGCCCTCGTCCCGCTCGATGGCCCCGATGGCCTCCGACAGGTCGGGGATGACGAAGGCATCGGTGTCCCCGGGGCTCATCTCCTCGATGCCCATGTCCGACAGGTGCACGTTGTGCCCCTTCTCGTCCATGGCGAAGAAGAGCTGCTCGTCGATCTCGTGGAGCCGCTTCTCCCGCATGTAGTCCGCCTCCACACGCTGCACCAGCTTCTGGAGCCTGGGCTCGTCGGCGAACATCTTCATGAGCTTCTTCTGCTTGGGCATCCCCCGCTTCACCGCCAGGAGCTTCTCCCCGGCGGTGTACTCCTGGGTCTCGTCGGCGCTCTCCAGGAGCCTCTCCGCCTCGGCCACCAGCTCGGTGGCGATGCGGGTCTGCTTGCGGTAGAGGTTCGAAACCAGGGAGGAGAACTGCTTGAAGGGGGCGTTGGAGTCCTTCCCCACCGGCCCCGAGATGATGAGGGGGGTGCGGGCCTCGTCGATGAGGATGGAGTCCACCTCGTCGATGATGGCGAAGTGGTGCTGGCGCTGGACCCGCTGCTCCAGGGAGTGGACCATGTTGTCCCGGAGGTAGTCGAACCCGAACTCGTTGTTGGTCCCGTAGGTGATGTCGGCGTTGTAGGCGGCCCGGCGCTCGGCGGTGCCGGGCTCGTGCAGGTCGATGACGTCCACCTCCAGCCCCAGGAACCGGTAGATCACCCCCATCCACTCGGCGTCCCGCTGGGCCAGGTAGGAGTTGACCGTCACCAGGTGCGCCCCCCGGCCGGCCAGGGCGTTCAGATACATGGGCATGGTGGCCACCAGGGTCTTCCCTTCCCCCGTGGCCATCTCCGCCACCTTCCCCTGGTGCAACGCGATCCCCCCGATGAGCTGGACGTCGTAGGGGACCATGTCCCAGGTAAGCTTCTGCCCGGTGACGACGATCTCCCGCCCGACGTTCCGGCGGCAGGCCTCCTTCACCACGGCGAAAGCCTCCGGGAGGAGGTCGTCCAGGGCGGTTTCGACGTCCTCCATGAGCTGCCGCTCCAGGCCCCCGATCTCCTCGCTCAGGCCAAGCCGGTGGGC
>JBFYZD010000058.1:0-93783 GCA_041309685.1 Gemmatimonadales bacterium
CCCCCCCCCCGACTCCGTCCTCCAGGCCAGAGGCGAAGTGCGCTGGGAGCCGGTGGAAGACGGGACCCGGGTGACCTTGCGGTTCGAGGGGAAGGTGGGGGGGGTCCTCCGGTTCGTGCCGGGACCGGTCCTGGAAGCCGCCTACAAGGGCGAGATGGAGTCCACCCTGGGATTGCTGAAAAGGCGGCTGGAGGAGTAACGGGAAGCAGCCATCCGCGAGGTCCCGATCCTGGCGCTCTCCACCACCTCTCCACACATTTCCCCCTCCGCTGATGGCCGGCTGTTGAAGGAAGGTCGGGTGCGTGTCGCCACGTTCCTTCATTCCCGATCGTTCCAACACCAGGCCTGCTTCGCCGATCTCCATCTGGAGGGACAGCACCATGCGTGGTTTCCACTCCCTGGTCGCACTTCTGGCTCTGAGCGCTCCGTTCTCCTCCTACCCTGCCCCTGCCGCTGCGCAGGCCCGGAGCCAGGACGCCCAGCCCCTTCCATCCATCGCCGAGAAGACCCAGGGGATGGAGCGAATGGACGGGTTCATTCCCCTCTTCTGGGACGCCAGGACCGGGAAGGTGTGGCTGGAGATCGGGCGCCTCGGAGAAGAGCTCCTCTACTACGTCTCCCTCCCGGCGGGGATGGGACAGAACGACATCGGGCTGAACCGGGGGGACCTTGGGCCGAACATGGTGGTGACCTTCCAACGGGTGGGACCCAAGATCCTCATGGTGGAGCCCAACTACGCCTACCGCGCCGTCAGCGAAGATCCCCTGGAGCGGAAGAGCGTGGACGACGGTTTCCCCACCTCAGTGATCTGGGGCTTTGAGGCGGCAGCCCAGAGCGGCGACACGGCACTGGTGGATGCCACGGACTTCTTCCTCCGGGATGCCCATGGGGTCATCAACACTCTTCGCCGGACCAACCAGGGCATCTACCGGCTGGAGGGGAGCCGGAGCGCCCTCTTCCTCCCCCGGACCAGGGCTTTCCCCAAGAACACGGAGGTGGAGGTGACCCTCACCTTCTCCGCGGATCAGCCAGGGGATCTTATCCGGACGGTCACCCCGACGGCGGAGGCCCTAACCCTCCGCCAGCACCACTCCTTCGTGGAGCTCCCCAGGGAGCCCTTCCAGATGCGCAAGGCCGATCCTCGGGCTGGCTTCAACGGCATCGACTACATGGACTACGCCGCCCCGCTCGGGGAGCCTCTGCGGAAGCAGTACATCGCCCGGCACCGCATCGAGAAGCGGAACCCTGGCGCCGCCAGGAGCGAACCAGTCGAGCCCATCGTCTACTACCTGGACCCCGGTACGCCGGAACCGATCCGATCGGCGCTGCTGGAGGGAGCCGCCTGGTGGAACGAGGCCTTCGAGGCCGCCGGCTTCATCAACGGCTTCCGGGTAGAGATGCTTCCGGCGGACGCCGACCCCATGGATGCCCGCTACAACATGATCCAGTGGGTGCACCGCTCCACCCGGGGGTGGAGCTACGGGAACTCCCTCGTGGATCCCCGCACCGGTGAGATCCTCAAGGGGCACGTGACCCTGGGGTCGCTGCGGGTACGGCAGGACTGGCTGTTGGGCGAGGCCCTCACCTCGCCCTACGCGGATGGGGACGAGTACCCCACGGAGGTAAGGGAGATGGCGTTGGCCCGGATCCGGCAGCTCGGAGCCCACGAGGTCGGCCATACCATCGGCCTCTCCCACAATTACCTGTCCAGCGCCCAGACCGGCGCGGCCAGGTACTCGGTCATGGACTACCCCCACCCGCTGATCGAGCTGGGCGAGGATGGAGCCGTGGAGCTCCAGAACGCATACCCTTCCGGAATCGGTGAATGGGACAGGTACTGGATCCGCTACGGCTACACCGAATTTCCCCCGGGAACGGATGAGGACGCTGCCTTGGAAGGGATCCTCATGGAGGCCGCTGCGGAAGGGCTCACCTTCATCAGCGACGAGGCGGCCCGCCCCGCGGGGAGCGCCCACCCCAACGTTCACTTGTGGGACAACGGAGCCAATTCCGCCGAGGAGCTCAACCGCATGCTGGAGGTGCGGCGGGTGGCCCTGGACGACTTCGGGGAAGCCGCCATCAAGAAGGGGATGCCCCTCGCCACCTTGGAAGAGGTCCTGGTTCCCCTGTACCTCCACCACCGATATCAGACCGAAGCGACGAGCAAGGTGGTGGCGGGTCTCTATTACACCTACGCCCTCCGGGGAGATGGGCAGGAGCCCCTCCGCTTCGTGCCGGCAGAGGAGCAGTGGGCCGCCCTGGACGCCCTGTTGCGTACTCTGGACCCGGGGCAGCTCACCATTCCGCGGCCGGTGCTGGACCTGATTCCTCCCCGACCCTTCCGCTACCCGGAGCACCAGGAGCTTTTCAACAGGAACACGGGGCTGGTTTTCGACGCCATCGCCCCCGCCACGGCGGCGGCCGACATGACGCTTTCCTTCCTCCTCCACCCCGAGCGGGCCGCAAGGATGGTCCAGCAGAAAGCCCTCGACCCGGACCTCCCCGGGCTGGACGATGTCCTGGGGAGGGTCGTGGAAAGCGTCTTTGGCCTTCGGTTTCGGGACGGGTATGAGGCCGAGGTGAATCGGTCCACGCAGCGGGTCCTGGTCGACCGCGTGATCATGCTGTCCGGCCAGGCACCCATGGCCCAGGTCCGGGCTCAGGCCACCCAGGCCCTGGAGAAGCTGGACCAGCGCATCAGGGAGGGTGCCGGCCACACGGATGAGGCAACGGCCGCCCACTATTCCCTCCTCTGCAAGGACATGCGGCGGTTTCTGGATCGTCCCCTCGCCCCCATCCCCGTTATCGAAGCTCCCGCCACCCCCCCCGGGAGTCCCATTGGAGATCCGGGAATGGACTGGTTGGATCGGTGGTGGTTTGGAGGACCCAGCGCCGGACTCTGGATGGACGTGGGCGGAGGCTGGGAGTAGGAGGACCTTCCGGGGGTCCCGGGTTGAGCCCGTGCGAGGCCCAGGGCCGTCAGGCCCTGGGTCCTCCCGCGCAAGAATCGGGTCGCCTCGGTTCGGGGCTCCGGCGAGATTGATGCCAACGCCCCCCGACACCTTCCAACGCCGATCCCGGACCCGGACCTCATGAGTGCCTCATCAGACTACGAGACCGTCGCCGCGGCCCTCCTGTTCCTGGAAGCCAACCACCGCCACCAACCCACCCTGGACGAGGTGGCCGGGGAAGTGGGGCTGAGCCCGTTCCACTTCCAACGCCTGTTCACCCGTTGGGCTGGGGTTAGCCCCAAACGTTTCCTCCAGTTCCTCACCCTCGAGGACGCCAAGAACCGTCTGCGGGAGTCCGAACCCGTTCTGCAGGCAGCGTTCGCCTCAGGCCTTTCGGGCCCGGCACGCCTCCACGACCTCTTCGTGACGGTGGAAGGGGTCACACCTGGGGAGTTCAAAGCCCGGGGCATGGACGTGGGGCTGCGTTGGGGGATCCACCCCACCCCCTTCGGTCCGGCCCTCCTCGCCACCACCTCCAGGGGACTCTGCCACCTGGCCTTCCTTGCCACGGACACCGCCGCCGGCAAGGAAGAAGCCGTTCGAAGCCTGGAAGAGGCCTGGCCCCGGGCGGATAGGGTGGAGGCATCGAGGGAAACCGGGGCGCTGGCCACATCCATCTTCTTTCCCGGGAACGCCCCCCCTCCTCTGAAACCCCTCTCTCTCTTCCTGAAGGGGACGAACTTCCAGCTCAAGGTCTGGAACGCCCTCCTTCGCGTGCCGCCAGGTACCCTTACGACCTATGGCCGCCTTGCCGCGGCCATCGGCCGGGCCCGCGCCGCCCGGGCGGTGGGGTCTGCCGTGGGGTCCAACCCCATCGCCTTCCTCATCCCCTGTCACCGGGTCATCCAGAGAATGGGGACCTTCGGCGGGTACCGATGGGGGTCGGTTCGCAAACAAGCCCTCCTGGGATGGGAAGCGGCTCGGAAGGCATCCTTAGAAAGGTTGTGTCCATTGCGAAAACCCATGGTAGTTGTATAGTACAACTAGCAGCATACAAACACGTTGCTTCCGCTCCAGTGACCCTTCGAGCGCCCGGATGCCGGACCACACCCTCCCGAACCCCTGCCCCGATCTCCTCAAGGATGCCACCCGGCTCCAGGAGGCCCTCGGGAGACTCCTTCCCGTGGTGCGGTTCAGGGACCGGGACCGGGCCTGCTCCCACGGCCTCTCGGCAAGCCAGGGCCATGCTCTCCAGGCGTTAGTGCGCCACGGACCCATGACCGTGAACGGCCTGGCGGCGCACCTCTTCCTCGAAAAGAGCACGGCCAGCCGCCTGGCCAACTCCCTTCTCGAAAAGGACATGGTAAGGAAACGGTCTCCCGGATCCGACGGCCGGGTGGTGATCCTCCAGGTCACCGAGGCAGGCCACAGGACCTCGCGCCGCATCCTCAACGACCTCCTGGAGGAGTATGCGGAGCTGACGGCAGGATTCACGCCGGAGGTCCGGGCTGCCCTTCCCGAGGTGCTGGAGCGGCTGGCCGGAAGCCTCGCCGCCCGAGAAAAGCGAGGGTTGGATGGTATTCCCTCCCCGAGGCAGGGCCGGCCCCGGCTGGCCCCCTTGCCTCAGAAACGCCGCAGGTAGGTCACCTTCATCACCATTCCCCGATCCGAGAGGCGCCAATCGGAGGCCTCTTCCTCCCGCTCCTCGGTGAAGACCAGGAAGAGGTCGCTGCCGGGACGGTGGATGAAGCTCACCCGGAGGTTTGTGGAGAAGTAACGGTCCAGGGAGTTGTATTGAACCAGAGCATTCGCATGAAGACGGGTGGAGAAGGCGTAGCCGGCCCGTAGGGATATCAGGTCGGCGGTGAAGGACCCGCTCGGGACCTCCGCCCGGTTCCGGTTGAAGCCCAGGCCCAGGGAGACCTGAGGACTGGGTGCCAGGGTAAGGGTCCCACCGCCGGCCCGCAGATTGCCACCGTAGAAGTCCCCGACCTGTAGGGATCCGTTCAGAACCAGGGGACGGGCCGGGCTCGTGTTCAGCATGAAGATGGCCACGTCCCCATCGTACTTCCCCGCCGGCACATGGAGGGTGTCGGCCAGGTGGAAGTCCTCGCCGGGTCGGGCCTCAGCCCAATTGACAAAGGCCGTGAAGTTGTCGCCGGACTCGAGCTCCGCGGAGAGGATCGGGCCCACCCCGAAATCCTGGAGCGTCCCATCCACCCCTGTGAAAACGTTCCCCCCCACATACAGATCGATCTTCCTGATATCGTGTCGTTCGGGCCGAAAGCTCCGGCGGCCGAAGAAGTCGCTACGCCGTAGGTCTTCCCGGTGGATGAACCCGCCACCCGCCACCGCATCGGGTCCGACCTGGACGTAACGGGCGAACATCCCCCAGAGGTCCGTCGCGTAGTCCGCCGCCAGGCCGAAGGCCAGATCATCCCCACCGTCGCCGTGTGTGAAGGTGTTGGCCCACCACCCCTGGACGTTCAGGCTTGGGGTGAGGTAGAAGGCCCCGTCCGCCCCCACCACCGTGTTCGCCTCGTCGGAGCTCCGCCGGTCCGTGGCCATGAGGCCCAGGTAGTTGTTCTCCCCCACGTCCCGCTTGACGCGGGCCACGGAGAAGCTCTCACGGGGCACCAGCCCCTCCACCTCGTCGGCGAGGACCGTCAGGAACCCCACCGTCTGGCCCCCCACCCGACCGGTCAGTCGGGCTCCTCCGAGCAAGGGGACCAGCTCGTCCTCGTCCTCCTCGATGCCGATGCGGCGGCTGAAGAACATCTGGAAGGAAGGGGGCTCGAAAGGGTTCCCGGCAAAGCCGAAATCGAAGATCCCCGAGTTCTCCAGGAAGAAATCCCGCTTCTCCGGGAAGAAGAGGCTGAAGCGAGTGAGGTTCACCTGCTCGTCATCCACCTCTACCTGTGCAAAATCCGTATTCAAGGTCATGTCCAGCACAAGCCCTGGTCTGACTTCGGTTTTCAGATCAAGCCCCACCTCCGCCTCCGCCGTCCGTTCCAGGGCCCCGGCGTCATTCCGGCTCTGGCGGACCCCCCCCAGGGCGTAGGGCTTCGCCTCCAGGTTCCGGCCTGCCGGCGCCAGGTTCTCCAGCCCCTCCAGGTGTCCCGCCAGGCTCACCCTGTGGAAACCTCCAGAGTCCCGGGACCATCCCTGCCAGAGGGCCTTCTCGTTCTTTCGGCGGATCATCCGGAACACGTTGAAGCCCCAAGGCCCGGAGGCACCATCGGGGTAGCGGAGAGTCCTCAGGGGAATGCGGAACTCGGCCGACCAGCCTTGCGGGATCCGGGCTCCCGCTACCTCCCACACACCCCTCCAGTCCAGGTTGAATTCCTTTCCCTCGTCCGCCAGAAGGGCGTCGAACTCGGCACCGTTGGGGTTTGTGGCGAAGACATAGGCGTTTCGGTGATCGTGGAAGGGATCAATGAGGATCGCCACCGCGTCGTCGCCGGCAAACCCTGGGCGGCCGGTAAAGGGATCCTTCACCATGACCCGGTCCCGCTGGAGGATCCGACCCACGATCCGGCCCGGCTCGGAGTCCAGGGCCAGGATCCCCACATAGAGGTTCTCCTCATCGAAGAGGACCCGGAGCTCCATCCCCTCCGAAGCCCTCTCCCCTTCAGCCGGCTCCTGCTGGGTGAGGTGAAGAAGGGGGGGGGCGTCGGCCCAGAAGGACTCGGAGAGAATCCCGTCCAGGTGGAGGGTCCGGCCAGCCTCTTCTGGGATTCGTCGGCCACGAAGGGAAGCAGGCGGCTCCCCCGTCTGGCCGCGGGCCTCCTCGGCAGACACCGAAGCCATGGCTGCCAGAGCCAAGGTAGCCGCGAACAAGACGGTTCGACCCATTCGTTCGGTCCTTCCCCCAGTCGGCTTTCTCATGGGGTTCCAACGGAATCCCCCCAGGGGTCGAAGAAGTCCACGACTCCCTCCTCCGACAATTCCCTGCGGGGCGTTCCAGAGGTCAGGTAGGCGGCCCAAGCCCGGGCCAACTCCGGAGCCACAGCCTCCAGGGATCGTACCGGCCCCACCCCACCGGGGCCCGGGCGTCCCTCATCCTCGCCCCGTTCAATAACGTCTTGGATCGTTAGCACTACCATCCGGTACCCCAACTCCACCGCCCACTCCGGGTCGGGGTGGCTCATCTCGTGTCTACGAGCCAGGAACACAGGTGTTACCGTCCCCAGCACGTGGTCGTCGAACGCCCGGACCACGTTTCCCCCCTCCCCATCCTGGTTCCGGACCCGCCCGAGGACACGGCGCTGGTTGTAATCCGCCCGATGACTGCGGACCAACAGCCCCACCACTTCCTCCACCACCCCGTGCAGGGAGAGAGCTGGCCAATCGAGAGCAGAGAACGCCTGGTCCCACCTCTCCCGTGCCTCGGTCCCCACCCGGTCCTGGAGGTACCGAAGAAGGTCCTCCCTTCCCGGGAACCGGGCGTAGAACGAACCGATGGAGGATCCGGCCCGCTCCACCACGGCCGCCACTGTGGCTGCCTCCGGGCCCCCGGCTTCGATGAGTTGGAGGGCGGCAACGGCAATGCGATCCAGCGTCTTCCGGCTCCGGCCTTGCCGGGGGGGCCGAAAGTGGGGGTCGGAGCGCTCTGGCACGGCGGATCCCTTCCTCTCAGCTCCGGGCAGGTTCGAATCAGAATATTGATTCTACTTAATAGAAAGGGGGCAGGATATCAAGGCGGTCATCAACCCATTTTCCCCACCCCCTCCCTGGAGCGGGAACGGTCCCACCGTTCTACCCCGGTGCCTGCCCCTGGAAGGCGGGGGCCTCGGGCATGACGACCACTCTTGCGAGCACCCGGAGGGCCAGCTCCCCGATCCTCACCATTCCGGGGACGTTGATCAACTCCGTGTCGTCCCCCGGCCGGTGGTACTCGGCATGCGTCCGGGTGAAGAAACCCTGCCAGGGAATGGCCGCCATCCAGAAGCAGGCGTGGTCCGTGCCCGAGGGGGAGCTGGAGGTGGGGCGGTAGAGGGTGAGCCCGGAGACATTCGCGTTTTGGACCATGGGATACCAGACCTGGGAGGTCTCCCCCCCACTCACAACCAATACGTCATCCCGGAGGCGTCCCACCATGTCGAAATTCAGGAGGGCCCGTGTGTGGGCCAGCGGTACCGCGGGCTCCTCGAACACATAATGGCACGAGCCCAGCAACCCCTCCTCTTCCGCGCCCCACCCGGCAAAGAGGATGCTGCGCCGGGGCTTCAGTGCCGAGCCACCCGCCTCCACCCATGCCCGAAAGAGGCGCGCCATCTCCAGCACCATTGCGGTGCCGCTCGCATTGTCGTCGGCACCGTTGTTCGGCCCCTGGCTCTCGTCGGCCAGGTCGCGGAACCCGATGTGATCGTAGTGGGCCCCCACCACTACCCATTCCTCCGCCAGAGACCCCCTGCCCGGCAGAACCGCCAGAACGTTCCTCGAGAACAGGAGCGTGTCGCCCCGCCGGGAGGTGGCGCTGAAGTCCTGGATCATTCCGCCAGCGGGTGAGTGAAGCCCGTAGGCCACGAATCGTTCTCGCAGGTACTCAGCCGCCCTGAGCTCGTCCCCCGACCCCGACCCCCGACCCCGCATGCTGTCATGCGCCAAGGCCTCCAGGTGGCGGAGCAAGCTGTCGGCGGAGACCGCCGGAAGGGTTCGTCCCTCTGTGGTGAAGGCCACGGAGGCCCTTTCGGAGAGGGGATCTCCGGCGACGGAGCGGAGCGCCCCGGTGAGCAGCACCTCATGCCCCGTCCCGAAATCCAGGGGATCGGTGGGATTCAGGCGGACCTTGTCCCCACCCAGAAGGGTGTACTCCACCATCAAAGGCCGCCCCTCGACCTGCAGGGAGACCCCTTCGGCCACGCTGGCGGGATCAACGTTCCTGGAGAAGCTCAGGATCACCGGTTCCAGTGCAGAGACCCCGGAGGCGCCCGCCGGAGGATCGCTGGATTCGAATCGAAACGCCCCGTCTTTCCCTCCCGACCCCAGGAGGTCCCCGCACCCGGCCAGAAGGGCGAGAGACACCGAAATGCCCAGCGCCCTCCTGGAGCGGCCGGCCAAGCCCGCCGGGCACCGGGGAGAAACGCGATTGCGGCTCAAGGGCACCCTCCTGAAAAACCACGCCCCGGGGAGGAAAGGGCTCTTCCTGTCATACGGTGGGCAGTCGGGCAGATTTCCCTCGCCCGGGAGCCCCTCCCGTTGAAGGCCCCCCAACAAATCTTCGTAGAACAGGCAACTCTTGCACGGCTCCCGCCGTCCAAGGTTTGACCGAACGGCGTTGGAAGGCCTGTAACTTTCTCGGGTTGCCTTCCGTACGGTTCAGCAGAAATCAGATGTTCACCGCAGAAGAGAGTGATGGAAGATGCGACATTCACCCCGGACCATGCGACACTCCTCGTGGTCGCTCTTCATGGTCCCACTGGCATTGCCGCTGGTGTTGGTGTGCGTACCGGGAGCTCGGGGCCCGGTGGGTGGCACTGAGGGAGCGCCCACCGTCCAGGAGATGACACTGGAAGGGGTAACGCCGGCTCCTCAGGACATCCTGTCCGGGACTCCCCGCAACCAGCTCCGCTCCCAAGCCACTCCGCCCGAAGCCGATTCCCTGCTCCAGGCCCGTCTTCCCGAGACGATGCCACTGAAGGGCTGACCCCCCTTCCCCTAGCCCACGTCCGCCGGCACCTGCGGCCCAAGCTCCTCCCGATCCAGTCCAACTCGACAGCGACGTCCGGAATCCCGGACGCCGGCAGGCTTCGTCCGCTTACGGCGCTAGAAAAACCGGGCAGGGGCCAGGGCGGAGGGAAGGGGGACGGAGGGCATGAACGGGTCCACAAGGACACCCGATGAAGAGGATGATGATTGGCAGGGCCGTTTGCTTCTGTCGCAGCGCCCCGGGTGACCAGACCCTACCCCTTGCCTCCCCGGGCGGGTCCCGAAGCCGCTTCCCATCGCCCCGGGACTCGAACTCCCGCTGATAGCTCACTGATCTTGCGCCCGTAGGATGGACCTTGCCCGGTCGGCCCACCGAAATCCTGGAGGTCAGCCATGAGGATCCCATTGCAAGGCCAGCGCTATCTCGGGTTCTTCCCCCCCTACCGGACCCTGGAGCCGATTGACCACCCCAGGGAAATCCCCCGGATACCTGCCCCACCGATGGGGGCAGCTCTCCTCTGGAACCTCAGAGAAGGTGACTGGGGAAGCGGGTATCGGGCGGTGCGGGACCGGCCGCCCGGGGTGGCCCTCATGGTCCTTCTCCCACCGGCAGCGGAGTTGGAGGGGACTGACAAGTTCCTGGAGTTGATCGAAAACTGCCGGCCCCACAGCGTCCTCCCCTTCCTTGAGGAGGTCGAACCAGGCGAGCTGACGGCTATCCTGAGGCACTTCCCATCGGAGTTCGCCCTGGAGGTGACGGATTATCTCACCTGGAGGGGGGTGGAAGTGGATCTGGACACCCGCCGCCTTATCCGCAAGACCCTGGAGCTCTCGGAGAATCTCACCACGGTGGCCGGGCTTGCCCGAGCCCTCTACATGTCCCGGCGCGCTCTGGGGCGGCGTTTCATGACCCGCGGCCTGCCGGTCCCCTCGCACTGGCTCCATCTTGGCCGGATTCTCCGGGCATCCCTTCGTCTCCAGGCCAGCGAGGAGACCCTGTTCGCCGTGGCATGCGAGCTCGGGTACCCGGACGGGTTCTCCCTCAGCAACCAGATGCGCAGACTGACGGGTCTCCGCCCGTCCATCATGCGAGAGTGTTTCGGTTGGGAGTGGATTGTGGAAGCCTGGCTTTACAGAGAGGCCCATGCAGGCAGCATCTCCCCGTTCCTCCGCCGCTCCCTCTTTCCGAAGCTGGCAGAGGCTGACCGGGCTCAGACGACCGAGGGAAGCCTATCAGATCCGCGGCGGAGTCCCATGATGAAAGTGGCGGAGGGAGCCACGCTCCCCGCACCCCTTGGGGATCGACCCCCACCCTCCTGAAGAAGGCGATGCGTTGCACCGAACGGCGAGGGTGGTCCAGATTGCCATGAAGGCGGCCGGAACCCTGACTTTTTTCCACTGCCGTACCCGATCCGGGGAGATTCTCATGCCACAGGATGCCCCTGCGGGGGAGCGTTCACGTTTTCAGATGTTCGGCGGACCGGTCCTGTTTCGGCATGGGACTGTGGTGGACCTTTCCCCGCTTCAGGCCGCACTCCTCGGATTGTTGTTGGGCGGGTCCGAGGGCATCCTTTCCAGGAACGAGATCCTGGGCCGGTTCTGGGCAGACGAAGACGCCACGAAAGCGCGGAAGCGGCTGAACCAACTCATCTATTCCCTCAAACAGCGGGCTGGCGAACCACTCCTCATCCATGCGAGAAGGGAGAAGATCTTCAGGGCACCAGAGGTCATTCGTACGGACCTGGACGACTTCCAGGAGGCACTCGAAGCGAGCCGCTTCCTCACCTGCTTCGCCCTTCTGGATCAGGGGTTCCTGCGGGACCTGGAGGGAGCGATCACCAGGGACTTCTCCGACTGGGTCCAGGACCGAAGGGCCGAGATGCGAAACCAGCTGCGGCGTCGCGCTGAGAGGAGGTGGATCGAATGTGAAAGGAACGGCGAGTGGGCGGGCGCCGCCATCGCGGGAGAGGCCCTGCTGTCGATGCATCCGGGGAACGAAGGCCACCTCCGCCGCCTTATGGAAGCCCGAGGAAAGGCCGGCCTCCTCACCGAAGCTGAGGCGGCTTTTCGCGAGTTCCAGTCCCGAGCCGTGGGACCGGGTAAGACCCCCTGGGTCCCCGAGAGGGAGACCGCTGAACTTCTGGTCAAGATCCGATCCCTCGAATCCCCGGCAGGGAAACCTCAAGCTACCAAGATCCTCCACTCGGAGGAGGACCCGCCGCTCATCGGCAGAGAAAACGAACGCGCCCTCCTTCGGCGGACCCTCAGGCGGATTCCCCACCAAGCCCTGAGAGGAATCCTCCTGATCGGGGAAGCGGGGATCGGTAAGACCCGGCTGATAGGGGAGGCGCTCCAGGGGATACAAATGGAGGGGCAAGGGGTCCTCTCGTCCAATGCGGCCGAGTTGGAGCAGCTGATTCCCTTGAACCCCCTTATCGAAGCGTGCGCCCCACCTTGGGTCGGCTCTGCCCTCCGGGGCTTGGATGAGCCATGGCGTACGGTCCTCTTCGGTGTCATGCCCGCTCACTACCTGGGGGAGGGACCGATCCCGGAAGCTCCCCAAATCCAGGCGGGGAGTGTCCCTCGGCGCTTGTTCGAGGCAATCCACCAACTCCTGCTTGGATTGGTGCGCATGAACCCGGTGATCCTGGTGCTGGAAGATCTGCAATGGGCCGACCAGACTACCCTCTCCGTCCTGGAGTTCCTCATTCGACGGTGGGACCAGGGTGGGTTCCAGCTACTGGTCTCGGTCAGGGCTGAAGAGGTCCATCGGAATCCTACTCTAGCCACTTTCATGGAGATCCTTCGGTCGCATGGCGATTTCCTGGAGATTGCCGTCAACGAACTCGACGGTCCTACCAGTGAGTCCCTCATTCGATGCATCACCTCCAGGCCCCTGGCCCATGAGGACATCGCTTACCTTCATTCCCTCGCTGGCGGCAACCCGTTCTACCTCATTGAGCTCACCCTGGAGTTCCTGGCTGGACGGGTGGAAGCGGAGTCCGGTCCCAGAGAGCCCCTCCAGATCCCGCTCTCCATTCGACAGGTTCTTGGCCGCCGTCTCTCCCAATTATCCCCGGACGCCGAGCGGGTCCTGGGATCCTTGGCTGTATACAGCCGCCCCCTTGGTATGCAGGGGATTGCGAAGATTGCCCGGATTCCCATCTCCCGTTGTATGCTGGGGTTCGACCAGTTGAGCCAGTTCCGCCTGGTGACCAACCGAGGGATCGATGTCGCTGTTCGTCATGAACTGATTCGACACACGGTTTACCAGGCAATCCCGGAGCCCACCAAGGCCTGGTTCCACGGACGAATCGGTCATTACCTGCTGAAGGCCCGAGAGCGGCCACCCGTCGATGAACTCGCGGTTCATTTCGACCGCGCCGGGTTGGCAGCGGAAGCACGGGAGTATGCACTTGAAGCGGCGGCTCGGGCAGAAAGCTCAGGGGCCATCCCCGAGACCCTTCGCTTTCTCCGAATCGCCAGGGAGCACTCCCAGAACCCGGAGGAGGTGGCCGAGCTGATCGGGCGCATGGGGCACCTCAACTACCTCCACCAAAACCTCGAAGAGGCAGCACCCCTGCTCGAACTGGCGGTGGGGAGGTTTCGGAGGATTGGTCGAATCTCCCAGGCTCTCGAATGGGAAGTCGAACGATTGGATTCACTTGCGCAGACTGCCAGCTTGCCTTGGCGGGAGTGGATGGACGAATTGGACCGTGTCAAGAAAGAAGCGCGAGGTCTCAGTGACTGGAAGATCCTGACGAAAGCCTTAGATGTACAAGCACATCAATACGACCACAAAGGCGACCTAGCGGGTGTAAGAGAAGTTCTTCTTGAGGCGGAGGGTTGTGCTGACCTCGGAGGGCCCCATGCCAGGTGTACGGCTCGCACAATCCTCGCACTAAACGTCTATTACGGCTCTCCTCAGAAGGCCCTGGAAGCCGCCAGAGAGGCAGTAGCATTCTCCGAGGAAACCTCCGACAACAACCTCCAACTCAACGCCTTGAACCGGTTGATTGTAGTCCTCCTCTACCAGGGACTACTGGGTACCCCGGAGGGTGCCGAGGTCTTCCTGAAAGCCGAAGAGCGCTCAAAGCACTCTGGTGACCTCAATTTGAAGTTCTTTGTGAAACAGAATAGGGCCGTGTGGCACCTCGAGATAGGAAGGTACCAAGAGGCGATGTCTGGCTTTCTCACGGTCGAACCCTTGTTGAGAGACTCGAAGGCCCGACACGCGAGAACGCTGTTATTGCTCAACATGGGTGAGGCGCTCCTCGCCCTTCATGATGTTCCCCTCGCGAGGGCCAAGTATTCCGAGGCTGAGAGTCTGATAGGGACGTCCTCTCCGGTGGCTTTCCGGACGATCATTTCCGCTGGCCAGGGGATCTGCGCCCTACATGAAGGTGAGTTGGCAGAAGCACGGCACCGAGAGGAGGAATTGCCCCCACTTCCTGATTATTGGGCCTTCGACCCCAGTGTAGTCGTGTCTTTCAAATGCCGAATGCTCATGAGGCGGGGAGACAAGGCCAGTGCCGATCGGCTTCTTGCTTCGGTGGCAGAGGGGGTGAGGGAGAGGTTGGTCACCGCTTGGGTGAAGCTCGTAATTGAGAGGGGCAAGATTCGGCGTCGGCAAGACCTAACAGAAGCCAGGCAGGCCCTCCTTTCCGCGATTGACATAGCCAAAAGGCTAGGCCTGACCGAGAGGCTAAGTCAGCTTCGTGCCCTTGCTCGCTGAGGGCGAACCCCAGCGATCTGGTGTTCCCTTCCGCGATTCGGGCTTCTCAACACTCTGTCGGAACGTTCACTGGCATCCCTGTAGTCGTAGTCTGGGGACGACGGGGAAGCGTCGAGAGGCCTGAAGGGCGCTCAATGGGACGCAAGGTCAGGAAGGTGAGGTTCCGACCCTTCGGGGAATGGAGGAATCAGTTCGGGGGATTCTCTCAGGTGGCTTCTGCAGCATTATCTCAGCTTGATGGGCTTCGAGGAGGTTCCCTTCGATCGTCGCCTTCACCACCTCAAGATCGAACTGGGTCCCGGCATAGATCACCAATTGCTCCCTTACCTGCTCTAGAGCCAGGGCTTTTCGATACGGTCGATCTGAAAGCATGGCATCGACTGCATCACATACTTTGATGATCCTCGCTGCGATCGGGATTTGATCTCCCTTCAGCCCATCCGGATATCCCCTTCCGTCCACTCTCTCGTGATGGCTTTTCACGGCACTCACCACATCTCTCGAAAAGGAGGAGAGGCTTTGAAGAAGTTCTACTCCCTTCATCACATGAGACTCAATAATCTCTCGTTCTTCCTCCGTAAGGCCAGCAGGTTTCCTGAGAATCTCCGAATAGGCGGCCTCGATCTTGCCAATGTCGTGAAGGAGTGCAGCTTGCTCGACATCGATCTGTTTCTTAGCCGAAAGACCCAGAGCATCCGCGATCCGCGACGATAGGCCCTTAACTCGGATTGAGTGGCCTGAAGTGTAGGGATCCCGGGTTTCGATGGCTTTCACCAGAGCCGTGACCAGGTCCCGGTTCGCTTGCTGGAGTTGGACAATAGTGAGGTAGGCCAAACGGATGAACAGCAGGGGGAGCACAACCAACAAAGGTCCGAAAATCGGTAGAACCACGTAGAGAGCAACAACGGCAAACGCGATCGGACTGACTAGCACGTCATAGAATAGATTCGTTCCCGATCGACCGACGATTTGGTGCCAAACCCTGCCGACTCTTGCCCCTTCGCTCAACGCAACCGCAACAGCCACAGCCGCGTTGTTGACAACCACAAACGCGATGCCAAAGGCGACGAAGGCAAGAAACTCCGACTGAAATCCCTTCGCGATTCCAATGTCGGTTAGTGCAAGGGGTTTACCACCGAGATACTGGAAGATCCAACCAGCCACGAAGGTGGAGAAGACATACTGTGCGGAGTTGAAGATCGCCTTCAAAGCGGGCTTGCGGCGGATGATGAATTCGCCCACAACCCCTGTCACGGCCATGAACAGCACGGCCGCCGCCGGCCCGAACAGGAGTAGAACGGCTAACTGGGGGATGAAAACGATCGAAGAGGTGGAACCGGCGGTCCGGCCCACCTGAATCGGAAGAGTGAGCGACTCAGAGACCAATCCCAAGACGAGCAAGATGGTCCAGCCAAGACGGTCCTGAAGGCCAAATTGGCCGAAGACGGACCAATCCTGAACAAGGGCAGCCCCCACAGCGAGGGCCACCACAAAAAAGACGTATATCCGGACAGCTCGCCTATTCATACTGGGGGAACCCTCAGCCCACCCTCAGTGGTCGTCACCAGCCGGTGACGCCACGAACCAGAGTCAGCAGGACACCGATAAAGTCGAACAGACTCGCGAACATGCGCAGATCCCCCTTTCATGTATGGAGTCAGCTTCGTTTTCCGCTTGAAGCTGCTGCGCTCCGCTCATCCGCTCACGCTTCGCTCGTGGTGGGCCGAGGGGTATTCTCCTTTTCTATGAACAATCCCGCTACTTGGTCTCTGTTTCGGGGCGCCCGGGCCAGGGTACTTAGAGTCGGCCTCGTACCCAGCGGTCGGTGGCCTGGAGGGTAGCCAGGATCACGGCCCGGTCGGCCGTGTCCTCCACAGCCGAGGCTCCAGCCAGGACAGTGATTTCCCTTTCGTGAATCGCGTTCACGCCCACAAGCACATAGTTCCGGTCCAGCGCCTCTACCACTTTCACGCCGTCCAGAGCGAGGGAAACCCCTGCCTTCCGATGGGTCACCTCGACCTCGCTCAAGATCTCTTCGATGGCTGCCAAAGCCGCCTTAGCTACCGTCTCCAATCGGGATCTGGAGAGGTCCGCTCCAGTGGCCTCCCCCACGTACTGCGAGCCTTCCCAACCGAGGCTCACTGAAACCCGAACCCCCTGGTCCCTTTCCGTTTCAACCTGATGCCGCAAGAAGAGGATCCGGGGCCCGGATGGAGTTGGAAGCCTCTCCACCAGCACCCGGGCCGGAGGCTCAGGGGTCTCCCTGGCCTTCGGCGCCTGAGGTTCCGAGGTCTGCGCCACGGAGATCTTCCGGTGATCCACCTCCAGGTGAAACTGAGCCCTGAGGGCCGACTCCACGTTGCGTACCGTTTGTTTCGGCGATACCTCGGTCGAGGTAAGGAGATGGATCTCCTCGATTTCCCCACCGGGACGAGCCACGATTCGCGCCGAGATGACCCCCTGAAGGGACTTGAGGAGGTCTTCGGCTCGCTGGATTGTCCAACCCGGCTCGGGTGCTACTCCTTCGACGTGAAGAGCCACGGACGCGCCTACCGCCAAAAGGCGGCCAAAAGGGGGCCCGGGGGGCCCGTGGGAGCGGACTCCTGCCGCGAGAATTTCAAAACTCCTGCGGCGTTTTTCCAGTAGAACCAACCCTGGAGGCAGCAGGAATCAAATGTTTACACCTTGCCGGACATACTATTGCCCCCTGGATGTACCCTGTCAAGGAACAAATGAAGGCCCACTCCGGAAACAGGGACCTCCAGGGGTTGGTTATGCCAGGGACACCCAATCCGGGACCGCCCGGAACCCCGGATGTCACCTACTGGAACAGGGGTTTTCCATCGAGGTCGGAAGGAACGGGGATCCCGGCAAGATGAGCCAGGGTGGGTGCGACATCGACTGACCTGGCGACGGCCGTGGAGACGCCCGGTGGGATTCCTGGTCCGAAGAAGACCAGCGGCACCCACCGATCATAGTAATAGGGCGACCCATGATCGGCCCCGTGAGGGTCTACCTCCGGAGCGAAGGCCTCCGGGAATCGGGGCATCACCCCTGATCCCTGGCTTCCGAAACCGCCAATCCACCGGTCTGGGTGGTAGGAGTTCCGCATCAGCACCACAAAGGAGTCTGCCGCAGGTCCGCTGGTGAGCTCGGGCAAGGTGAGGGCATCGGCGATGATCGGAAGCGCTTCCAGCTCGACGACCAGAGCTTCCGCCACATCCAGGGGGTCACCTTCCATGCTTCGGTAGCGGTCGAAGACACCCCGGAGGAGCGCGAGGTCCTGCCGGGTGGCGCGGGTCGCTTCCCGGCCCTCCTCAACCATGAACTCAGGGATGTCCATCACGCCGTGGTCGGCAGAAAGAGCCATGAGCCATCTTCCCGCCCCCACATTCGCATCGAGGGAAGCCATGAGCTCCTCCAGGACCCGGTCCAGGTGCAGGAGGTTCTCAAGTTGCTCACGGCTCCGGGGGCCATAGGCATGGCCCAGGGCATCCGTCTGGGAGAAGGAAAGTGCGAGGTAGTCGGTGACGTCGTCCTGGCCCAACCTCAGGGACCGGATGGCTTCCTGGGAGAAGGCCCCAACGGCCGCATCGGGGTGGGTTTGGGAATATGCCCAGCGGACTAATGCTCCGGGGCGATCCGGGTCTGCTGTCTCATCACGGAACCGATGGGGAAAATGCGTGTGGATCCCATCTCCTTCGTAGGGCACCGTATCCCGCCGGGTCCACTTCCGCGCCCCGGGGGGAATCGTCTGTTCCCAGATGGAGTCTGCGAAGATCCTGGGCATCTGTTGGGCGTTGAACCGCTCCACCCAGGATGGGTAATCCTCGGCATAGAAGTCGGAAGTGACGAATCGGCCTTCCCTTTCCGTGATCCAATACACATGGCCCCGGGTAGTCCCGGCCATCGTGATGGCGGCGCGATCCTTCCGCGAGACCGAAACCACGATGGTCCCGGAGTCAGCCGCCACCATCCAGTCGGGCAGCCCGCCCCGGAGCAGGTTTCCCGGGGACCTGCCCTCCATGGCCGGGCGGCCCAGAATGAGGCTCAGCGTGTCCTCGAGGGCATAGACGGATCGCCACCCTTCGGGGGTGCGCTCCAACCAATCATTCCCCACGATTCCATGCCGAGAGGGGAACACCCCGGTTGCGAGGGTTGCATGGCCTACCGCCGTGGCGGTATTGGCATGGTCGTGGGTGACCTGCGTGAACCGGAACCCGTCGTCGAGAAGCCGGCGAAACCCGCCGGCGAAAAGCGAGTCATAGCGCTCCAGCAGGTCCCCCCGGAGCTGGTCCACCACCACGAACACCACCAGAGCCGGGGGTTCGCTGGTTCGCCCGACGCAGGAAGAAACCAGGAGCGCAGCAAGAGGCATGGCACCCCGGAGTTTCCTGAGGAGGGACTTCCTGTCCAAGATCGGCTCCTGCCGGAACGATGCTACCGCACACCCCACCCGCTGAAACGCCCTCACCGGGAGAAGCCCCCGGAGAATGAAGAGAAGCTAGGAACGGTGGCTTCAACTAGACAGCCCTCGGGTGAAAAGGTAAACTTGGCTATCGGTAACCAAGGCGCACTCCAGGCTTCCCAGCCCCTGTCCCCCCGTGAAGAAATGTCCAGAGAATCCCTGGGTCTCCTCCTCCTGGCTTTCCTCCTCCTGCCCTTCTCCCTCGCCGGCCAAAAGCCCCTGCAAGAGGTCAGCTATGGCGTCCGGCCAGGCGATGAGGTGGAGATCCGCCTTTTCACCGCCGCCGGAGCCCGGCTGGATGAGGTATCCGGAACCCGCATCGTTGACCCCAACGGGGAGATCTATCTTCCGTATGTGGGGTCGGTCCGGGTGGCGGGGATGAGCGCCCCGGAGCTCCGGCAGCACCTGGCAGACGCCTATTCAAGACTCTATTCCAATCCTGTGGTCGAGGTGATTTCCCGCCTGAAGGTGAACGTGACCGGCGCCGTGCGTTCTCCGGGACACTATATGCTGGATCCCTCCAGCTCCATCATCGACGCGATGGCACGGGCTGGAGGCGTCGGGCCCGAAGTCGACGTTGGATATCAGGCCGCCTCCGATGCCGCCAACTCCCGCTTCGTCAGAAACGGCCAGCTGTTCGTCCTGGACCTTCGACCCAACACCTCCGATCCCTCGGTCTTCACCCTCCCCATCCAATCCGGAGATTGGATCCACATCCCCATTGCCGAGCGATCGAAGATCAGGGAGCAGGTCCTGTTCTGGGGCGGCGTCCTCTCCCTCGTCACCGGTCTTGTGACCCTGGTCATCGTGGCCGGCGGCTGACCGGTCGCCGCGCTTGCGCAACCATGTACCACGGCGCTCAGGACGGGTGGATCGAAGTCATTTCCGGGGTGATGTTCAGCGGAAAGTCCGAGGAGCTCCTCCGGAGGGTCCGCCGGGCCCTCATCGCCAAGAGGCGCGTACAGGTGTTCAAGTCCCAACTGGACGACCGGTACGGGGGCATCTTCAGCATCAGCTCCCATGATGGCCAGAGGGCCGAGGCCATCCCTGTGTCCTCGTCGGTGCAGATCGCAGAGGCAATCCAGGATGCGGTCGATGTGGTGGCCATCGACGAGGCCCAATTCCTCGACCTCGGGGTGGTGAAGGTTGCGAATGCCCTGGCCGACAAGGGGATACGGGTCATCGTGGCCGGAACGGACATGGATTTTCGAGGGGAGCCCTTCGGCCCCATGCCCCAGCTCCTGGCTATCGCAGAGAAGGTGGACAAACTCCATGCCATCTGTGTGCGCTGCGGTGACCTGGCGACCCGGAACCAGCGCCTGATCGACGGCCGCCCCGCTCCGGCTGAAGGCCCCACTATCCAGGTGGGGGGGTCCGAGACCTACGAGGCGCGTTGTCGCAGATGCCACGAAGTGCCGGCGCTGGACCGGGCGCAGGTCGAACTCCTGGAGATCCGATCGCGAGAATCCTCCTGAGATCGAGGCCCTTTCCGCTATTCGAGCGCCCTGGATCAGATCCGATCTTCAGGGCATGGATACACCCCGATTCAACCCCTCAGCCGGTCTTCTGGACGAGCGTAGCCCCACGGATTTTCGCACGCTCTTCGGAGAGATGCTCCGTCGGAGCCAAAGCCTCGATACCGCGATCCTTCGAATCCGGCTTGGGGCGGTGGATCTCTCCGCCGAAGAGGTGACGCCTCTCAGGCGGATTCGTGTCCTGGTGGCGGAGGTGAGCGCCAGAACGTTGGAGGAGGAAGCCTATGCCCTTCTGGTGGACCCCGAGAAGCGGGAGAACCTGAAGAGGGTGTTGGGCCTTCTTCAACAGGGAGTCCTCGAGATCAGGTCCGCGCCTCTCGGTGGGTGGTCTCCCGACTTCTCCGTGTTCACCGCAGACGGGGGGCCGTCAGCGGTTCTGGTGGGGCTGCACTGGTTCCAGAAACCCTTTCCCCACAGGGGCCCGGCCTGGGCAGCCTGGTTCGGAAGGGAGGAGGCCCTGGTGGCGGCCCGCCGTTTCGCCGGGATCTGGGGAGAAGCCCACGACATCGGCCCGGCGATCCGAAGACTCCTGGAGCGGGCGTCGCGTCGCCGAGAAGGGAGCTGGATTGGCCGCCATCCCCCGGCCCGACCCGGGAACCAGGATCCCCTCTCCATCACTTGGCCGGATATCATCACCCACCCGAAAGACCCTGCTGGACAAAGAGATACGGTCGAGGGCAAGGTAGGCGGCTCGGTTGACACTGCCTCCGACTCCGGGTAGCTTTTTCGTCTTCTCTGTTGGGGAGAGATTCCGGCGTAGCTCAGTTGGTAGAGCAGACGGCTGTTAACCGTCGGGTCGCAGGTTCGAGTCCTGCCGCCGGAGCTTCTTTCAGAAGAGGTCGGCTATCAGAGAACATGGCTCGGAGGCTCCCGGGATCGTCGTCGCGCCGGGCGTCCGTTTCTTTCCGTCTCTGGCCCTTCGGCCACGGCTTCGATAAGCTAGCCCCCACCGGGACCGAGCCCGAACCTCGGCGTTTGACCCGCCCGCCCTCCTCCGAGCACCCGTCCGGAGCGGGGCCACTCAACGGTCACCAGACTCCTATGACACCGAATTCCACGAAGATCCCCTACCTCCCCGAAGCTCTTCGAGGCCTTGAGGACGTGGCGCTGAACTTCTCCTGGCGATGGAACCGCTACGGGAAGGAGTTGTTCCGGGAGATCGACCCCATCCTGTGGCACCTTTCGGGGCGAAATCCCATCGAGCTCCTCCGGAGAGCAGATCCGGCACGGCTCACGTCCCTGGCCCGGGATCCCCGGTTCATGAAGCTGTACGACCGGGTCATTGCCGCCGCCGCCACGGACAAGTCCCGGACGGGAACCTGGTTCGCCGAAAGGTACCCGGAACTGGACGGCAAGACCGTCGCATACTTCTGCGCCGAGTTCGGAATCCACAAGTCCGTGCCGATCTATTCGGGTGGCCTGGGCGTCCTGGCCGGCGACCACTGCAAGGCTGCATCCGACCTGGGGGTCCCCCTGGTGGCTGTGGGTCTCCTCTACCTGAAGGGGTACTTCGACCAGCGCGTGTCCCTGGAAGGCTGGCAGGAGGACAACGAAGAGGCATTCAACCCTGCCCTTACCCCCCTGGAGCCCCTGCCGAATCCAAGAGGCGGGCGCTCTTTGGCCGAGGTCACCCTGTACGGCCGTAAGGTCCGGGTTGGCGCTTGGAAGATGCTGGTGGGCCGGACCCCCATCATCCTTCTGGACACGAACCTGGAGGAGAACCAGCCGAAGGACCGGGACCTCACCCAGAAACTCTACCAGGGAGGGAATGAGGACCGGCTCTGTCAGGAATGGATCCTGGGCGTCGGCGGCGTGAGGGTGCTCCGGGCCCTGGGAATCCAGCCCGACGCGTGGCATGCCAACGAGGGTCATGCCGGCTTCATGATGGTGGAGCGGCTGAGGGAACTGGCAGCCGAGGGAGTACCCTTGAAGGAAGCCGTTGCGCAGGTACGATCCAGCGGGATCTTCACGACCCATACCCCCGTCCCTGCCGGACATGACGCTTTCTCCGCCGGTCAGGTTGATAGCACCTTGGCCCACTATTGGGCCGAATCCGGGATCGACCGGGATACCTTCCTGTCCTTCGGGGCTCATCCCGACGAGGCTCCGGGAACCTTCCACATGACTGCGTGCGGTATGCGCCTCTCCCGCTACGTCAACGGGGTAGCCCAGAAACACGGCCACGTCACGCGGCACAATTGGATGGCCCTCTGGCCGGGGCGGCCCGTGTCGGAGGTGCCCATCGAGCATGTCACCAACGGTGTGCACCTCAGCTCCTGGATGGGCTGGCGAATGATGGACCTCCTGGACGACCACCTGGGCCGGGACTGGATCGGAAAGATCCACGACCGTGACTTCTGGTCGAGAGTCCTGGATCTGGATGACCGGAAGCTCTGCGAGATCCGTAAGCAGATGAAGGGGTTTCTCCTCAATTTCATTCGGGAGCAGGCCCGGCAGCGGTGGCGCGACGAGTGGAAGGAGGCCGTGCACCTCGTCGGCGCCGGTACGCTCCTGGCCCCCAACGCGCTCACCCTGGGGTTCGCACGGCGCTTCGCGACCTACAAGAGGGCAGACCTCTTCTTTCGGGATCCGGAACGGCTCAGACGGATCCTCACCAACCCGTGGCGACCCGTGCAGATCATCTTTGCCGGCAAGGCCCATCCTGCCGATGACGCGGGAAAACGAATGCTCCAGAGGGTGTATTCCTTCACGCGGGACCCCCGGTTCGAGGGGCGCATCGCCTTTGTTGAGGACTATGACCTCAACTCCTCGGACCGAATACTCCAGGGGGTGGACCTCTGGGTGAACCTGCCCGTGGTTCCCATGGAGGCATCCGGTACCAGCGGAATGAAGGCGGCCCTGAACGCCATTCCCCAGGTGAGCACCCTGGACGGGTGGTGGGCCGAGGGATACTCGGGGTTGAATGGATGGGCGCTTCCTCTCTCCGCCGGAGCGCCGGATCCCGATGCCATTGACGCCGCGAGCTTCTACGACCTGCTGGAGAAGGAGATCGTGCCCCTCTACTATGACCGGGACGCCCACGGCATCCCCAGGGGTTGGATTCTCCGGATGAAGCACGCTCTCCTGGAGGCCGGTACCCACTTCACCGCCGCACGGATGGTGCGGGAGTATGTGGAACGGTTCTATGTCCCGGCCTTCCAGGGGATGATGGAGGGGGACGACCCGCCACCTTCTCCCTGATCCAGCGGCCCGACCACGTTCTGTGACCACTCTCTGAGGGGCCCATGCCTCCAGGCCACAATAAGACGGCGAAAGGAGCCCGAAAGAGGCGCGCCCGTCGGGGAAGCCCCGCCCGGGAGGCCCGGATCGTCCACCTCACCGCAGAGTACTGGCCCTACATCCGTACCGGCGGCCTCGGAGAGGCCGTGCGAGGGATGGCCACGTTCCAGAGCCGGGCCGGGTCCGAAACCACGGTGATCCTCCCCCTCTTCAAGAAGATCTGGGACGGAGACTACGGCCTCCAACCCGTCGGCGATCCCTTCACCGTGGCCGTGGGCCCCCGTAACGAAACCGCCCGCCTTTGGAGAGCAACCAGGGGTTCGGAGGGCCCGCGGGTCCTCCTGGTGGAAAACCCGGCCTACTTCGACAGGATGGGGGTATACGGGGAGGGGGATCATGACTATCCCGACAACGACCGCCGGTTCGCATTCTTCACCGCTGCGGCCATGAAGGTCCTTCCGGAAGTCGCTCCCGGACCCGTGATCCTTCATATGCACGACTGGCACACCGCCCTGGCCGTGGTATTCCTCAGGAACCTGGCAAAAGGGGATCCTTATGCGGATGGGGTCACGACGGTTCTCTCCGTCCACAACGGTGGATTCCAGGGGCACTTTCCCCCGGAGAACCTTCCCGGAATGGGTCTCCCCATGGACCTCTACCGGATGGAAGTGATGGAGTGGTATGGGAGGGCGAACATCCTGAAGGCGGGGCTTGTCTTCACCGACATGGCCACCACGGTGAGCCCCAGCCACGCTTTCGAGCTCCGAACGGAGGACGGCGGGTTCGGACTCCATCACACCTTCCTCGGGCTTCACGACCGCCTGGTGGGGGTTCTGAACGGGATCGACCACGGGATCTGGAACCCGGAGACCGACCCACAGATTCCGGCCAATTTCACGGTGGATGATCTTTCCGGAAAAGCCATGTGCAAAGCCGCCCTGCAAGAGGAATACGGGCTTCCCAAGGATCCCCGGCGCCTCCTTGTGGGAATGGTCGCCAGGATGGTGGCACAGAAGGGAATGGACCTTGTGCTGGGAGGCCGTGCGCTGCGGGAGGCCAACGCCCAGTTCATCTTCCTGGGTAGCGGAGAATCCCGCTACGAAAAGGCCCTCCTGAACATGGCTTCGGCCCACCCCGAGCGCATCGCCGTCCAACTCCAGTTCACGGAACAACGTGAGCACCGGGTCATCGCTGGAGCAGATGCCCTTCTCATGCCCTCCCTCTATGAACCCTGCGGGCTCACCCAGATGCGAGCCATGCGGTACGGCACGGTGCCTCTGGCCCGGAGGGTCGGAGGGTTGGGGGATACCATCGAGGACGGCGCCACCGGCCTGCTGTTCGACGATTACAAGCCGGAGCGCTTGGACTGGATCATCGACCGGGCCGTAGCACGGTTCTCCAGGCATGATGCATGGCTTGACCTGGTGGAGACCGCCATGGTTCAGGACTTCTCCTGGGAGCAAGCCGTAGTTCGATACTACGACGTATACGACCACGCCATAGAGGCCCGGACGGAAGCCCTGGCCTCTGGGTGATGATGTCCGGGTGGAACCTGCCCGGTTCGAACTCTCGCCGGAGCCATGAGCCCGGCGGCCACGGGAGCTGAGGAACACGTGCATTTCGTCCTTACCTTACACAGCCATCTCCCCTACGTGCTGAACCACGGCCGCTGGCCCCACGGGAGTGACTGGCTATGCGAGGCGGCGCTGGACACCTATCTCCCCCTCCTGGCGATGCTGCTGGAGATGGAAGAGGAGGGGATCGGGGCTCCGGTGACCCTCGGCATCACGCCGGTTCTGGCCAACCAGTTGGCAAGCCCCTTCTTCGCAGAGGAACTGGAGGCGTTTCTCACACAGCGCCTGAAGGCATGCGAAGAGGCTCCATCCTCTCTGGCCCTGACCGGGGACCAGCATCTCCTGCCTCTGGTGGACTACTGGAGAGGTCGGTTCGAGGAGCTTCGCACCCTTTTCAGGCATGTTGATCGAGACCTCCTGGGTGAGTTCCGGCGCCTCGAGGACGCCGGCCGCCTGGAGATCCTGAGCTCCGCCGCCACCCACGGATTCCTTCCTCTTCTGGGAAGGGAGGAGAGCATCCGGCTGCAGCTTTTCGTTGGAGCCCAGGAGCATCGGCGTCTCTTCGGAAGACCTCCCCGGGGGTGCTGGGTTCCGGAGTGCGCCTACCGCCCGGGCGGAAGCTGGGATCCCATCCCCGGCGTGTCCCGGAGGGGTCACCGCCCAGGGCTGGAAGTCCACCTGGCGGAAGCCGGTTTCCGATACTTCTTCATGGACACCCACATGGCCCAGGCGGGGGATTCCCTTGGAGCCTACGGGGACGTCCCCCACGGCGTGGAGCGGTTCGATGCCGCCTGGACCGGCGCGACTCAACTGACCTCGGCCATCCCCGCACGCTCTCCATATCAGGCCTACCTGGTGACAGGGAGACCGGGTGATCCCGGGGTCCATGCCTTCGTGCGTGAGCCTCGGTCATCCATGCAGGTCTGGAGCCGCCACCACGGGTACCCGGGGGACGAATGGTATCTGGAGTTCCACAAGATCCGCTGGCCCGGAGGGCTGAAGTTCTGGCGGGTGACCGGTCCTGACGTGGACCTCGGGGAGAAGGTCGCCTACCGCCCGGATGTGGCTTTCGACCATCTCAAAGAGCATGCTGCCCACTTCTCCTGGCTGCTGGGGCAGATCCAAAGGGAGGAGGAGGTCGGTCCGGGTGGGGTCGCCATGGCCCCCTTTGACACGGAGCTTTTCGGCCACTGGTGGTATGAGGGGGTCAGCTTCCTCGGGGAGATGTACCGAAGGCTACCGGGTCGGGAGGGAGTGGTGCCGGTCACCGCATCTCAACACCTGGACTCCTTTCCGCCACAGCAGGCCATCCGTCCCCTCGAAGGCTCCTGGGGTGCCGACGGCGACTTCAGCATGTGGCTCAACGAGGGCACCCGGTGGACGTGGGAGCGGCTCTGGCCCCTGGAGGACCGGTTCTGGGACAGCCTCCCGGGGGCCATCACGCGCACGGCAATCCGACCCATCGTGGCCCAGGCCGCCCGGCAGCTTCTTCTCGCTCAGTCCTCCGACTGGCAGTTCATGATCTCCACGGGAGCGGTGCCGGACTATGCCGAGCGACGCTTCGATCTCCATTGCGGGGACCTGGAGCTGCTTCTGGGTGCCTTCGACCCGGAGGCATCGGAGGCAACGCTGGTGGATGCCTTCAGATTGACCCGCGCCTTGGAGGAGCGAGACCGCCTGTTCCCTGACATCCTCGAGGCCCTGGATCTGGTCCTTGCCCGGACTTGACGTTCCAGGACGGCGATCCCCGGACTCCTCGATGGCGGAATCCTCCCGGTCAGTGGTCATCCATGGCCACTTCTACCAACCTCCGAGAGAGGATCCCTGGCTGGAGATGTTGGAGGCCCAACCGTCCGCCGCCCCCCGCCATGATTGGAACGAGCGCGTGGACCGGGAGTGCTACAGGGCGGTCGCCACCGCCCGGGTGCTCGGGCCCCAGGGTCGCATCCAGGAGATCCGAAACACCCTCCGGCACATCAGCTTCAACTTCGGGCCCACGCTCTTGCAGTGGATGGCCGAGAACGCGCCCCGGTCCTATTCGGCGATCCTGGAGGCAGACCGGCGAAGCCGAGCCCGCTTGGCCGGTCATGGAAACGCCATCGCCCAGGCGTGCCACCACACCATCCTGCCCCTGGCTTCCCGCCGCGAGAAAGTCACGGAAGTGCGCTGGGGAATCGCGGACTTCCGCCGTCGCTTCGGCCGGGACCCTGCGGGAATGTGGCTTCCCGAGACCGCCGTGGATGGCGAGACACTCGAGATCCTGGCCCAGGAGGGAATCGCCTTCACCATTGTCGCCCCCCACCAGGTGGAACCCGTACCCGGGGAGGGTCTACCGGGGCTGTTTCGGACCAGTAGGGGGCAATCCATCGCCCTTTTCGTCTATGACGGGAAACTGTCCCATGGCGTGGCCTTCGGGTCACTCCTGAGGGACGCCGGGGAGTGGGCCGCAGCGATGGTGGGGAGCGGGGAGTCAACCGGTGGAAGGGCCATGGGGGAGGGAGGGGCACGCCGACTCGTGGCCATTGCCACCGATGGGGAGACATATGGTCACCACCACCGCTTCGGCGAAATGGCCCTCGCGGCTGTCCTGAGGCGTCTGGGCGCTACCAAGGGCGTTCGGCTGGAGAACTTCTCCAGCTTCCTCCACCGGAACCCTCCGGTTGAGGAGGTGCGGTTGATCGAGCCTTCTTCCTGGAGTTGTGCCCACGGGGTGGAGCGCTGGCGGACGGAGTGTGGGTGTCGAATGCACCCCTCCAAGCCCACGCAGCAGGAGTGGAGAACCCCCCTGCGAAGGGCGATGGACGACCTTTCGGAGGGGCTGCACCGGATCTACCTGGAGGAGGCCCCTCCCCTCCTGGGAGATCCCTGGGCTGCCCGGGACGACTATGGATCCGTGGTCGGAGAAGAGCCCGAGGCGTTGGGGGTTTTCGTCCGGGCCCGCGCCCCCCGGCACCTGGAACCCCAGGAGGAAACCCGGGCGGCGGAGCTCCTGGAGATGGAGAGGAACGCACTGAGGCTCTTCACCTCCTGCGGGTGGTTCTTCGACGACCTGGCCGGGATCGAGGTTTTTCAGGTCCTGAGGTACGCTGCCAGGGCCATCGAGCTCGCGGGACCCGAAGGATGGGTCCTGGAGGAAGCGTTCCTCTCTACCCTGGCGAAGGCCAGAACCAATGAGGAACCGCCCCGGAACGGCCGCACACTGTTCCAGGAGGAGGTGAGGCCGTCCATCCGCCCCCATCTGGCGGTGGGTGCGGGGGCCGCCGCCCTGCATGCCTTGGAGGAGGAGATCCAGGGACACGCACTGGGGAGGGCCGAATACAGACAGGTCCCCGGATACCGTGCGGTCGTGGAGAAGCCTCGGCACCTGGCGGTCTCTCACCGCCGGACCGGAAGGCAATGGGAGCTCGGCTACGAAGTCCTGCGCCCGGAGCCCAGCCGGATCGAAGTGAAGGTATGGCCGGCCGGCCAGGCACACGACCCTCTCTCCTTTGAGGCTTCCGATCTCCCCGAAGCGTTCCGTATACCGGTGGCCACGGGGCTCCGGGAAGTCATCCTCAAGACCTGGGCCCCGGGAACCCTCTCCGCAGCCGGGGTGGAGGACGAAGGGGGATTCCGGGCACTGGCAGCCCAGGAGTTGGTAACCGCAATCCAGGCCCTGGACAGGGACCAGGGAGACCCGGCTCTTGCCAAGGTCCGGGACCTGGCCCGCCTCCAGACCCTCCTGGGGCTTCCCATTCCCTTCGACGCCCAAACCGATTTCTACCGCATCCTCCAGGCTTCGTCCCCAGAGGAGCAGCGCCGCCTCGGGGTCCTTCGTGAACCTCTCGGGTTTGTGCTTCCTTCATGAGCGATCAGCCCCGGCCACCCGTCCTCTTCACCTTCGGACTCCACGCACACCAGCCTGTAGGCAATTTCGGAAACGTCTTCGAAGAACACCTTCGGGATGTCTATGAACCGTTCCTGGTCCGGGCCATCGAGGGGGAATTCCTACCGGTCACCCTCCACATTTCAGGTCCCCTCCTGGACTGGCTGGAAGCCAACCGGCCCCGGTACCTGGATATGGTAGGCCGCTTGGTAGCCGACGGGCAGGTGGAGCTCCTGCTGGGCGGCTACTACGAGCCCATCCTCCCCTCGCTCTGCCGGGAGGACCGCCTGGAGCAGATATGGTGGATGCAGGAGGCGCTGAAGCGCCGCTTTGGAGCGGAAGCCAGGGGTCTCTGGCTCACCGAACGGGTCTGGGAGCCTGACCTGCCCACCGAGCTGGGCGACGCTGGAGTCGAGTACGTCCTGGTGGACGACCGGCATTTCGTCGCGGCGGGTTTCGACCGAAAGCAGCTCCATCTTCCGTTCCGCACCGAGGCCTGTGGAAGGAGCATTGCCGTCTTCGCCATCGACGAGAAGCTCCGCTACCTCATCCCCTTTCATCCTCCGGAGGACACCGCCAGCTATCTGAGGGAGCTTCGAGCCTCAGGGAAACGGCTTGCGGTGGCTGCCGACGACATCGAGAAGTTCGGCGGTTGGCCTGGCACCCGGGAATGGGTCTACGAGAGGGGATGGTTGGAGAATTTCATTCGGACCATGAAGGAACTGGAGTCGGCGGGTGAGATCCGCATCGCCACATTCGGGCAGGCTCTCGCAGAGCTCCCCAGCGGGGGTCTGGCCTATCTTCCTTCGGCTTCTTACCGGGAAATGGAGGAGTGGTCCCTTCCCACCGAGGCAATCCAGCGTCTTACCCAGCTCAAGAAGGAGCTGGGAGAGGAGCGCTTCGCACGGGGAGAGAGCCCCCTGATCCGGGGATCCCACTGGCGGAATTTCCTCGTGAAATACCCCGAAGCCAACAGGATGCACAAGAAGATGCTGGCCCTTTCCCGGCTGTGTCGGGAAAGGGGGAACCCAAAGGCGGCCCGCCGAGCCATCGGTCGAGCCCAATGCAACGACGCCTACTGGCATGGGGTGTTCGGAGGCCTCTACCTGCGGCACCTTCGAGACACGAACTGGGCGAACCTCGCCGAAGCGGAGGGGCTCCTCCGGGCTGGGGAACCCCTCCAGTGGGAACGCCGGGATCTGGATCTGGATGGACACGAAGAGATCTGGGTCCATTCCTCGGCTTTCTCCGCCCTCTTGAGCCCGGACCGGGGAGGGGCGATCGAGGAGCTCACGCTGTTCAATACCCGAGAGAACTTCGCCAACACGCTCACTCGGCGCCGGGAGGCCTACCACCTGTTGAATGGGAACGGCGCGGAGGGCAACGAAGGTGGAGGAGGGCCGGCAGGAGGCTCCGAGGGTACTCCCTCCATCCACGATCTGGAGGACGGCCTTCGTTTCATCCAGCTTCCTCCTGCCGATTCCGAGGACCGGGCTCTCTTTTTGGAACGGGTGGTTCCCGGGGGGCTGGAGTTGGCGGAATACGAGACCGGACGCTTCCAACCGCTATGGAGCTGGGCTGGGCAACCCATGGCCGTCCGTGTCCTCAGGGAAGACCCAACGGGGATTCACATCACCCTGGAGGCCATCGAGGGCCCGGCCCTTGTGAAGACCCTCTGGTTCCATCCAACCGGAAGCGTCGAGGTTCATTTCAGATGGGCTCCCGATGCCTTCCCGCCGGAGGCGTTCTTCACCACCGAGATCTCCCTCGGGGCAGAGGCCAGCGTATCCCCTGAACCGGGGGGCCTCCTCTGGCGTTACCCCATCTCCACCTTCTCGAAGTCCGAGCGGGGATTCGATGAGACCGTCCAGGGAGAGTCGGTGACGGTGGCATGGCCTGCGGGGCTGGGAGAGGGGAGGGTGAGGTTGGCAGGCCGATAGTCCCCTGTCCGCCTCGGGGCCCTTCTCGACGCTCCTGGTGCCGCCCCCTACATTGACCTTTCTGACTCCGGGGACGCACGCGCCCCCCCCTTGAGGGGATCTCCCTCTCCGTCTCCGGCAGTGGAACAATCCGAGCGGGCGGTACGGGCCGTGGCCCCCCGAAACAACGACACCTGGATCGAAAGGGAACCGATGAAACGGATACTCGTTACCGGAGCTTCTGGGCAGGTGGGCTCGGAGTTGGTCCCCGCCCTCAGAGAGCGGTACGGCGTCGACAACGTTCTGGCCTCCGATATTCGGGAGCCCGAGGGAGCTCTGGCCACGGGTGGTCCGTTCGAGGTGGTGGACTGCACGGACCAGGATGAGATGGACCGAGCCGTCGCTGGCTTCCAAGCGGATACGATCTTCCACCTGGCGGCCATCCTCTCGGCCGTCGGGGAGCGGGACCCCCACAGGGCCTACGCCGTGAACCTCGGGGGGCTGGAGACCACGCTGGAGATCGCCCGAAGCCGGGGATGCGCGGTGTTCATTCCCAGCTCCATCGCCGCCTTCGGCCCCTCCACTCCGCCGGACCCAACCCCCCAGGACACGATCCAGCGCCCCACCACCATCTACGGAGTCACGAAGGTGGCCGGGGAGCTTCTGGCTGACTACTTCTACGTCCGGTTCGGGGTGGATACCCGCGGGGTCCGCTACCCTGGCCTCATCTCCTACGTGACACCTCCGGGCGGGGGAACCACCGACTACGCGGTGGAGATCTTCTATGAAGCGGTCAGGGGTGGACGATACACGTGCTTCTTGAAGGCGGACACCCAGCTGGACATGATGTACATGCCCGACGCCATCAAAGCTTCCATCGACCTCATGGAGGCGGACCCGGCCCGGCTACGCCACCGGAACGCGTTCAACATCGCCGCCATGCAACTGACTCCCGAGACCCTGGCAGCGGCCATTCGCAAGCACATTCCAGGTTTCGTGCTCGACTATGACGTGGATCCCATGCGCCAGGCCATCGCCGAGTCCTGGCCCAGGCGTCTGGACGATACAGCGGCCCGGGAAGAGTGGGGGTGGGCGCCGGATTATGACCTGGACGCCATGGTGGCAGACATGCTGGAGAATCTCCGAAAGAAACTCGCATAACCGGACTGACCCCTCGACAGGGAGGGGTCTGGTCATTGACGGGAAAAGGAAAGACCCTCATGCCACTCGATCGACTCACCGCCGTTCTGAAGGACCACGTAACCGGGCTGGAGGAGAAGGGCACCGCCAAGGGCGCCGAATCCGTGGTGACCGGGGTCATCCCTCCCACAACCGAGCGGGGACCCCGTTTCCATCTTGAGGGGCAAGGCGAGAAGGAGTTCCTGCGTATGAACTCCAACTCTTATCTGGGAATGTCCCTCAGGCCCGAGATCATGAGGGCCGAGGAAGAGGGAACGGCCAGGTATGGCGCCGGCCCCGGGGCAGTCCGCTTCATCAGCGGCACCTACGACATCCATGTGGAGCTGGAGAGGGCCCTGGCGGCTTTTCACCGACGGGAAGGGGCGATGATCTTCTCCTCGGCCTATGCCACCGTCATGGGCACCATCAGCCCCCTTCTTACCCCCGAGACCGTGGCCATCAGCGATGAGCTGAACCACAACTGCATCATCAACGCCGTGCGCCTTTCCCGTCCCCAGGACAAACGGGTCTACCCCCACCTGGACCTGGCGGTCCTGGACGCCCAACTCGAGGAATACAAGGGGAAGGCAAAGCGGGCGGTGGTCATCACCGACGGGATCTTCAGCATGCGGGGAGACCATGCCCCCATGGACCGGATCATGGCCGTGGCCGCCAAGCACGACCCCGACTACCCGGAGAACGTGGTGGTGGTCATGGATGACTCCCATGGAGTGGGAGCCTTCGGCGAAACCGGAAGGGGAACGGAGGAGTATACGTCCTCCCCCACGGTCGATGTCCTGGTGGGAACCCTGGGGAAGGCTTTCGGCGTGAATGGAGGGTACGTTTCCTCCAATGCTGCCCTCATTCGCTTCTTGAGGGAATCGGCGCCGTTCTACATCTACTCCAATCCCATCACTCCGGGAGAAGCCAACGCTGCCCTGGCAGCGCTCAGCTTGTTGGACAGCCCCCTGGGCAGGAATCTCCTGGTGCGTCTCCGGGCCCTCACCAAGCGGTTCGAGGAAGGGCTCGGAAAGTTGGGGTTGGAGACGATCCCCGGCGACCACCCGGTGGTTCCCCTCATGGTGAGAGACACCTCCAGGACCCGGGCGTTGGTGAAACACCTCTACGCCAACGGGGTTCTGGCCACCGGTCTTGCCTTCCCCGTGGTTCCCAAGGGGAGCGAGGAGATCCGCTTCCAGGTCAACGCGGACCACACCGAAGGGGACATCGATCGGGTCCTGGAGGTCCTCAGGAGCTTCCAGGCGTAGAAAGACCAGCAATCCACCTTGGAGTCCTTCGTGAGCCACGTCGACCACCTCCGGGGCAAACGCGCCCTCATCACGGGCGGCGCCAAGCGCCTGGGCCGGGAAACGGCGCTGTCCCTGGCCCGGGAGGGAGTTCACGTGGCCGTCCATCACCATGCGTCGGAGCTCCCGGCCCAGATCTTGTGCCGGGAGCTCATGGCCCTTGGTGTCAGGGCCATTCCCCTTCAGGCCGACCTGCAGAACGCCGATACGCTCGAGCCCCTTTTCCAGGCGGCCTGGGAGGGTCTCGGCGGACTCGACTTCCTGGTGAACAACGCCTCCATCTTCCCACCCGGCCGTCTGGAGGAGATGGAGCTGGAGCAGCTCCATTCCAACCTCAGGGTGAACGCATGGGCCCCTTTCGTCCTCACCCGGGCCTTCTGGCGGCTGATCAGGGGGACCGGAGGGCGGGGCTCCGTCGTGAACCTCCTGGACACACGCCTCGTCGGGGGCGATCTGGCCCATGCCCCCTACCACCTCAGCAAGGCCCTCCTGGGGGAGATCACTTCCCTTACGGCTCTGGAGTTCGCCCCCGAGCTTCAGGTGAACGGCGTGGCCCCAGGTGCCGTCCTCCCCCCGGAGGGTCTGGACGATGCCTACCTCGAAGGACTCACCAGGGAGCTCCCTCTGAAGAGACGGGGATTTCCCCAGGACATCGCCCAGGCTGTTCTCTACCTCCTGGGCACCACCTTCGTCACGGGGCAGGTCATCTTCGTGGACGGGGGGCGCCACATCCGCCTGGGAGGAAGCACATGACGGACCGGATCCTCATCAAGGACCTCCACCTCAGGGGCATCATCGGAATCCACGATTGGGAGAGGGAAAAGCACCAGGACATCCTGATCAATGTGGAGATGGAGGCCGACTGCCGCCCTGCTGGCCTCAGCGACGACTTCAGGGACGCGGTGGACTACCGGGCCGTGAGCAAACGTATCATCGCCCTGGTGGAGGGCTCGGGATTCTACCTGGTGGAGAAGATGGCGGAGGAGGTCGCCCGGATCTGCCTGGAGGATGCCCGCGTGACCGTCGCCCGCGTCAGGGTGGAAAAGCCCGGAGCCGTTCGGTTCTCCAGAAGCGTGGGTGTGGAGGTGGAGCGACAGCGTGGGTAGCGGGAGGGCCTATCTCGGCGTGGGATCCAACGTGGACCCGGAAAAGAACGTTTGGGCCCTTCTTGAGCTTCTCACCCGGAACCCGTCCATCACACTCACGGGCATTTCCACCTTCTTCCGGACCCCGGCGCTTTCCCTGGATTCCCCTGAGCACCCCCCCGACCCGGATTTCCTGAACGGGGTCCTGGAAGTGGAGACCCCGCTGGAGCGCGAGGAGTTGGCCGTCTTCCTTGGCGGAATCGAGACCGCTCTGGGCAGGGTGCGGGGAGGGAGCCGGTACGGCGCCCGGACCATGGACGTGGACATCCTTCTCCACCTTCCGGAGGAAGGTCCGCCGGCTCCGGCCCATCCGGACGTCTGTTCCCGGGCCTTCGTGGCTCTGCCTCTCCTGGAGCTGGCCCCGGATCTCGTCCTCCCTTCCTCTGCCCTTCCTCTGAAGGAGATCGCCGCCCGGTTTCCCGGGGCGGGGGGCCCTCCGGAGCGTGAGTTTACCGAGGCACTCCGCGGCCGGTTTCTCCGTCGGTAAGGGCCGGAAAGCCCCATCCGGGGAACTCCCTTCGTCCTCAGGCATACTCTTCAGAGCTCCCTTAATCCGTTCCACCCACTGTGAAGAGTCCCCGGACCCACCAACTCATGACCAAGCTGAAGACGAAGAAGTGCAAACCCTGCGAAGGTGGCATTCCTCCCATGACCATGGAGGAGGCCGTGGCGATGCAGAGAGAGGTCCCCTCCTGGGAAGTCATCGACGACGGCCAGGCCTTGAGGCGGATCTTCACCTTCCAGAACCACTACGAAGTGACGGCGTTCGCAAACGCCATTGCCTGGATCTCCCACCGGGAGGACCATCATCCGGCCCTCACCGTGGGATACAGCCGCTGTGAGGTGGTGTATTCCACCCATGCGGTGGAAGGGTTGACGGAGAACGATTTCATCTGCGCCGCGAAGGTCGACGCCCTTCTGGAGTAGCTCTTCAACGGTCTGACCACGAGCCCCCCAGAGCGGAGAACCAGGAAAGACTGGATGAAATGGTGAAAAGATTCCATTCTTGAGGAGCAGGACCCCGCCAACTGATCCAGCAAGACAGGATGAGGCGGGTGACCTTTTCCGCAGGCGCGCGCAATGGAAAGCCAACTGCCCCACGGTACCGAGACCGTCCTTCTTGTCGAAGACGAGGACCCGGTCCGTACCGTGGCCACCCGGATGCTGGAGCGGCTGGGGTACAAGGTGCTCCAGGCTGCGGACCCGGACCAGGCCCTCCATCTGGCGAACCTTTCCAACGCTCACCTCCTGATCATGGATGTGGTCCTGCCCGGCGTGAGCGGCCTGGCCTTGGCGCACAAGATCTGCACCATCCGCCCAGGCATCCGGGTCCTCTACATGTCAGCCTACGCCTCTGAACAGGTGCTGGACGACCGGGTGGAATCCCGGACCGCTGTCGGCTTCATCCAGAAGCCGTTCACCAGCGAGGAGCTGTCACTCGCCGTTCGGAAGATCCTCGATCAGCACATCTCCCCGACCCATGACGGGGAGCCCATGCCTCGGGGAACCGAATCGGTCCTGGTGGTTGACGACGATCCCCAGGTCCGACGCTTCATGGTCCGGTGTTTGGATCGCCTGGGGTACCACACACTGGAGGCTCAGTTCGCTGATCGGGCCCTCACCATCGCTACCAACGCCCGGGTGGACCTGGTGGTGATGGACGTCGTCCTTTCCGACGCCAGTGGCTTCGGGTTGGCCAGGAGCATCCACGCGGTGAAGCCCCAGGTGCAGATCCTATTCGTGTCCGGGAAGGCGCCGGAGGAGTTGGTCGAACTGGAACACCCGGGGGAAGGGAAACCTCATTTCCTCAAGAAGCCCTTCTCTGCGGAGGAGCTGGGGAGGGCGGCCCGGAGAGCCCTGGACGCTCCCATGGACTCCAAGAGTCCGGGAGATCAGGCGTCCTGATCCCCGGAGGGTTCCTCCGCCGTCGGTCGCCCTCATCCGGACCCGCCCGCCGCGGCTTCCAGGATCCGCCAAACCTCCCCGGCCATGGCTGCGTCCTGAGCGCCCACCCCTGTCAGATCGCAGACGATAAGCTCTCCTCCCTCCCTCCCCGATACCTTTCCCACCAGGACATCGCCCAACTCCCCATGGATTCGCTCCGGGGAGAGGACCCCTGCGGAGAGGGCATGGTGGGTTTCCCCCAAGCGACGGCTCTGGGCAAGGGAATCAACCACGACCTTCCCGGCTCGGCCCAGGACATCCACAGCCAGCTCCTGCTTTTCGGGACCATCGGCACCCACAGCCACCATCGTGGCATCGGACCTCAGCCACTCCGCCATCACCAGGGGACGCCTGCTGGGTGTGACGGTGACCACGAGGTCCGCTGCCGACACGGCCGCTTCCACGGAAGGCACGCCCTGAACCCCGACCCCCAGGATCGGCTCCATCTCATCCCTGGAGCTGACAAGCTCCTCCGGGACGGGGGACCACACTCGGACCTCATTCAGCTCCCTGACCCTGGCCATGGCCTTGAGCTGGTAGCGGGCCTGGGACCCAGCACCGATCACGCCCACCCGTAAGGGGCGCTCCGGGGTCAGAAGCCGAACCGCAAGGGCCCCCGCCCCGGCGGTACGAAGCTCGGTGAGGTACCCATTGTCCAGGAGGAGCGCCAGGGGAAAACCGGTCAGGGCATCGAAGACCACCACCATGCCGGATCCCGTGGGAAGCCCCCTCCCTGGGTTCTCATAGAACCCTGAGGCCACCTAGATGGCGAACACCGCCTCCCCCTCCAGGAAGGCGCCCTTCACGTGGATCTCGCCCCGGACCTTCTCCAACTCCATCCAAAAAGGGAGAGGCTGGGTCACCCGACCTTCAGCCACGGCCCTGAACGCGATCTCCACCGCCGCGAGGGCCTCTGGTTCACCCACGATCCTCCGCAGATCATCTTCTTCGACGATCCTCACGGCTGCCCTCCTGCTGCGCTGGCCCTGCGAAACACAGTTCCCCACCTCGTTCACGAAATCTACGCCAGTCTGGGTCGTATGACCTGAAGTTGGAATGCGCCAGCCTGGACTTCCGGGCGAGCATCACCCACCTGGGAGGTTCCGCCATGACCCGATTCCTGCACCGGGCAATCACCATCCCACTCCTCGGCACCGGCTTCATGAACGCGTTCGGGCTCCTCTCTGGCTGTACCACCCCCGAAGAGGGGACGGGGACGGATGCACCACGGCAGGCCACATGGGAGAGCGAGCTCATGGCCGCCGACCGGGCGTTCAACGATGCCACCGCACGTCTGGGGACAGAGGGTTGGGTGGGGTTCTTCGCCCCCGACGGCGCCATGATCAGCCAGGGAGTCGGAGAGATACGGGGGCCCGAGGCCATCCGCGCACGGATGGAGGCGGCCTTTTCCGATTCCTCCCTCCGCCTCACCTGGGAACCCCTCAGGGCAGAGGTTTCCCGGAGCGGGGATCTGGGCTTCACCGTGGGCCGCTGGGAGTCCGTTCGAGGTGACACGGCGGGCGCGGAGAGCTGGACCCAGGGTCTCTACGTGAGCATCTGGCGCCGGCAGACCGACGGTTCCTGGAAGGTGGTCATGGATCTGGGAAACCCGACGGAGCCCCCGGGATGATCCCCCCGGGGCCCAGCCCATGAGCGAGCCGGCGAGGAAGGCCGAGACTTGACGGACAACTCCCTCTCTGTGTCTATTTCAAGCTTAAACTCGCCAGCCTCCGAAATGGCCGCCGTGAGGACGCCCCGATGAAATGGAAGCTCCTGTCACGCTCCTACCTGCTTGTCGGCTTGAGCGCTCTGAGCCCGGCCGTGACTGCCTGCCGAGCGGACCCGGCGGAGGCATCTTTTCCTGGATGCGACCCGGACAACGGCGGGATCACGCTACCTCCGGGGTTCTGCGCATTGGTCGTGGCCGAATCGGTGGGCCCGGCCCGGCATATCGAGGTAGCGGAAAACGGAGACGTCCTGCTCGCCCTGAACAACAGCCGCGGCTCCGACCGCTCCCTGGTTCCGGGAGGGGTGGCCCTTCTCAGGGACACGGACGGGGATGGGCGAGCCGATGAGCGCTATCGGTTCGGTGAGAACGGTGGGAACGAGGTCCTCCTCTCCGGAGATTTCCTGTTCTTCGCCACCGACGATGCAGTGCTCCGATACCCGTTCCCGAAGGGCTCCACCAGCCCTGCGGGCCCGCCGGATACCCTGGTCCACGGACTCCCCGCTACGGACAACCATCGAGCGAAGAGCCTCGCCCTGGGGCTCGACGGGGCCCTTTACGTCAACATCGGATCTCCCTCCAATGCTTGTCAGGAGAAGCCCCGGGCCGTAGGCGTACGGGGTCTTGATCCCTGCCCCCAGCTCGAGAACCGAGCCGGCATCTGGCGCTTCGATTCTCAGCGAACAGGCCAGGCCCAGTCCGACGGGGTCCGGTTCGCAACCGGGCTGCGGAACACCGTCGCTTTGCGGACGCATCCCTCCGGAGCCCTCTTCGGGGTGGTGCATGGCAGGGATCAGCTCTCCGCCCTCTGGAGCGAGCATTTCACCGAGGAGGAGAGTGCCGAGAAGCCGGCCGAGGAGTTCGTCCGGATCGACCAGGGGGACGACTTCGGCTGGCCCTACTGTTATTTCGATCCCACCACCGACACCAAGGTCCTGGCCCCCGAGTATGGCGGAAACGGGGAGACGGTGGGACGGTGCGCCCTCGCGGAGAACCCCCTGATCGATTTCCCGGCACACTGGGCCCCCAACGATCTGGAGTTCTACACGGGGACCCTCTTTCCCCTTGCGTACCGGGGAGGGGCCTTTGTGGCCTTTCACGGCTCCTGGAACCGGGCCCCCATGCCCCAAGCCGGGTACAATGTGGTCTTCGCCCCCTTCCAGGGAGAGGCTCCGACCGGTGATTGGCAGGTATTCGCTGACGGATTCGCGGGGCGGGACCTGAGCCCGAACGGTGCGGATCATCGGCCGGTAGGGCTGGCCGTGGGGCCCGACGGATCCCTCTACGTCGCGGACAGCCGTGCCGGCAAGATCTGGAAGGTGATCTACCGAGGAGAGTAGGGGCTGCAGGAACGCCCAGGGCAGCGAAGGATCAGGCCGATGGATGGGCGGGGGGGTGCCCGGCCACGCGCGCCGCATCTTTCCGGATTCTCTGGATGACGGAGCCGAGCCCCTGGGTGCGCATCACCCCCAGAACCTCGCCTAGCCCCATCCGGTCCAGCAGGTCCGCCGGGAGCCCAGCCACCTCCTCGGCCGACGCCCCGTTCAGGGATTCCATGAGAAAGCCCATGAACCCCCGAACGGTGGGGGCATCCCTGGGGGCATCCGCGTGGAGGATCACCACCCCCCCCCTCTCAGCCACCCATAAGAAGAGGGGAGTCTGGCACTCCTGAATGCGGTTCAATCCCGCGTCCCGGGCCGCCCTGAGATCCTCCGGGAGCTCAGGGAACCGTTTGGCGTATTGCAGGAGAAGCTGGAGGCGCATCTCCCGGTCCAGGGAGCGAAAGCGTTCGAGGGTCTTTTCCAGCCTGGTCATCTCTTTACGAAGCCTCTCCGGCGGTTGCGCCCCCTTCCGGGGCCGCTCATGATTTGGGGATCAGGGCTCGGAGGAGTCAACCCCAACACCCGTTGGATGATCCACCCCGGCCGCCCGCTCGGGGCCGTGCAGGAAGCTGTCGGCTGAACCCCATTTCCATCTTCAACCGGGCATCCGTGCTCATGCCGAGTGTTTGGCACCTGGGAAACGACGTGTTGGACCTGGCTGATCCTCGGTGCAGGGGAAAGGCCGAGGACGACCGATTCCTGGCCAGGGTCTTCGACCCTGAGGAGGAGAATGCCATTCGGCAGTCCGCCGACCCGGAGATGGGCCTCTGGATGCGGTGGGCGGGGAAGGAAGCCGCTTTCAAGAGCGTAAGCAAAGCCCTGGGAACCCCCCCTTTTTTCGACCATTCCGCTTTTCGTGTGGAGATCGTCGGGGACCCGGGGGATTCCCCGATCATCTCCGGCCTGGCCCGCTATCAGGGGTTCGTCCTGGCGCTCCAGGTGGAAAGGAACGGGAGCGCCCTCCACGCTCAGACGTGGACGAGGGATCCCGGTGGAAGCACCCCCCTCATACGAAGAGGCATCGGCCCCGCCCAGGCCATGCCGGGGGATTGGCGAGTCGTGCTGCGGGAGCGCTTTTCTTTCCGGGAGTGGGCATGCGTCTCCCACCTCAACTCGGCTCTGGCCCGCCTTGCAACCCGCCAGGCCCTGGCCGTTGCCCTCGGGCTGGAGGAAACCCGCTTGGAGGTCGGGTGCCGGCCGGGCCCGCCAGGGGGACGGATTCCCCTGGTTCTCCTGGACGGGAGGGAAGCCCCGGTGGACCTTTCCCTCTCCCACCACGGAGGCTTTCTGGCCTGGGCTTTCGTCCTCCAACCCTGAGCGGCGTATGGTATCCCTGGGGAACGGCCCCGTTACTACCTTGCCCGGGGCCGATATCGGAGGAGAAAGCTGGCGCCGTAACGCTGGAAGTAGGATTCGCCGATGTCGGTTTCGGCCCGCGTCCACCCGAAACGAAGGGCGCCGTCCAGGTTGACAAGCAGGGGACGAGCCAACTCCAGGTAGACCTGCGAGGCGTTGTCCGCCTCCTCGCCGGGGACCAACCGAGCGAAGTCGGTCTCGATGAGGTAGTCCTTCCTAGTCAGGGCCCCGAACAGATTCAAGCTCAGACCACCGGGAAGGGGTGCCGCCACCACCGCCTGCAGACGGAGGGCATTGTACTCCGGGCGATCGGAGTTGGAGCGGTTGAAGGTGCCTTCCACGCCGATCTGGGCTCGCACGCTGGAACGGACGGCCCAGGTGGCACCCAGACTATACGCCCGGTCCCGCCGGTAGGGGTCGCTGGGATCGAACGTCCCCTGGTTCTTGTAGGCCAGGGCCCGAAAGCCAGTGTGAAGGCGAACGGTCCAGCTTGCCCCCCAGGTTGCTCCCACTTCCCCGCCAAAGGACTTCCGGTCCAGGAGATCGAGTTGGGGCGTGAGCACCGAGGTCTGATAGTCCCCGGCCTCACCGCCCAGCTCGGCATCGAAGAACACCCCCCGAACCGGATAGAAGTCCATCCTGACCCGCCCGTCCACCGTGAGATACCCCGGCTGGATGAACAGGGGCATGGGCGGCCGGTCTTCCACTTTTCGCCCTCCCGCGCCAGCCTCAATCCACAGGACACCGGTCCTTGTAAGGGAGTGCCGGTAGGCCAGATCCAGTCGCGCTACCCATTCCCGGGGGGCATAGTCCCGGACCTCGAACCCGCCGGCGGCGAACTGCCTCAATCCCGCATCCATCTCAAGGCCGAGGGTCCGGTTCTCCCGGGTGAAAAGAGACACAACCCCCCGGGCACCCATCTCACCCGCCACCGCCGACGCATGATCGGTGCTGTCCACCGCTGGAACCGTCACGGCGGGGAGGTTCCCCCGGTACCCTTCGGCGGAGAAACCCCCGGTGAATACCAGGTCCTGCCATTTCAGCTGGCCCTCGGCAGGCTCCGGGAGGGCCGTGGTCCAGAGGGCGGCAACCAGGGGGAGGATCCACCGGGCGACCCGGCCTTCGTCCTTGCGGCATTGTCTTCTCATGCCCCACTCCCCCCGGCCCAGCGCCGGTACTGCGCCGCATTCCCCAGGGCTTCCCCAATCCTCTCCAAAGCGAGGCCCCGTTGGGTCTCCAGGTTCTGGATCCGTTCCTCCAGGGTCAGGGAGCGCCCGCCGGCCCCGGTGGTGTCGGCACCAGGGGCACCCTGCCCCGATGTCCGCTCCGGTCCGGTCCGCGACCCAGGAGGCACCACTGGAAGCCGGGTGTCTCCATAACGGTCCAGACCGGTCATGAAGTCCCTGGCTGTCCGGTCCCTTGCCCGGTCCTCTCGAAGCTCCCCCAGTCGAAGGTCGATCTCTTGCAGCAGGGATTGGTACTGCTCCGCCCGATAGTCTTCCTGGGCAGCCCTCCTCCGCAGATCTTCCGGCCCATCCCGTAGATCGCGGATGAGAACGGAGACCCTCTCTGCGCCTACCGCCGGGTCATCCTCTTCCAGAGAGAGTGCCTGGTATCGGTTGTTGGTGTCCACAAAACGAATTGCAAGACTCACGCTGTCTTCCGGAGCCCGGGCCCGGGCCCTCGCGGCCAGGAGCGAATCCAGGCTCGCCCTCAGCGCCAGCTTGTAGCGCCGGCGGGCTTCCGTGAGGCCTTCCTCCAGCTCTCCCACTCTTCGTTCCTGGGACCGGATCTCGCCAGAGAGGGTCTGTAACTCCGTGAAGGCGGCATTCCTCCGCTCCCCACTCCCGGAGTCCCGCGCCTGAACGAACTCCTGAAGGGCTCGGTTGTGCCGGCTCTCCAGAAAAGCCAGAAGCTCCAGGGCAGACTGGTGCTCACTCCTGGCAGCCAGGTAGAGGGATTCCAACTCCGTGTCAGTGAGTTCCTCCTGGGCCAGGGTGTAAGCTGGAAGGGAGGAAAGAAGGACCGCCAGCGGAAGCAACCGCCAGCAGGCCCTCCTCAGCCCCCAGGGACGATGGAGCGGATTCACAGCCCGATCCCGTACTTCTCGAGCTTGTAGTAAAGGGCACTCGTCTTGATCCCCAGCAGACGAGCCGCCTCGGCCTTCACACCCCTGGCCTGGGCCAGCGCCTTGCGGAGGAGGCGTTCCTCCATTCCCTCAACGGCCCGGTTCAGGTCCAACCCCTCGGAGGGAATGGCTGAATCGACGAGGAGGGTGTCCAGGCCGGTTCCCCCCGGCAGGATCGGGAGATCCTCTTCCAGGAGGATCGGTCCCTCCGCCAGAACCAGGGCCCGCTCCATCACATTCTCCAGCTCCCGGACGTTTCCCGGCCAATCGTAGCCCTGGAGCCGGGCCAGAGCCTCCCCTCCCACGGAGGTCACCCTGGAGTTCGTCCGGACGCGGAGTTTCTCGAGAAAGTGCTGTACGAGAAGGGGGATGTCGGCCTTCCGGTCCCGAAGTGGCGGAATGGTGATGGGAACTACATGGAGGCGGTAGAATAGATCTTCCCGAAACTCACCCCCCTTCTGGAGCTCCGCTGCGGGGGTGTTCGTGGCGGCGATGATGCGGACATCCACCGGGATCGTTTCCTCACCCCCGACCCGCTCCAGCTCCCTTTCCTGGAGGACTCGAAGTAGACGGACCTGAGTGCTGGGGCTGACGGTGGCGATCTCGTCCAGGAACAGGGTCCCTCCATCCGCCAGCTCGAAACGGCCCCGCCGTTGCCGCTCCGCTCCGGTGAAGGCGCCCTTCTCATGCCCGAAGAGCTCCGATTCCAGGAGGCCCTCCGGGAGCGCTCCGCAATTCACCCGGATGAAGGCTCCGTCCTTCCGGGGCGACCCGGCATGGACGGCCCTCGCCACCAGCTCCTTTCCGGTGCCCGACTCCCCGTAGATCATGACGGTGGAATCGCTCCGGGCAACCCGCTCCACCCAGCGGAAAACATCCCGCATCTCGGTGGAGTCCCCCACGATCTCTCCGTACCGTGCCTCCGCTTCCTCCCGGAGGTAGGTGTTCTCAACCCGAAGGGCCACGTTCTCCCGCCGGAGCCGAAGCCTCTCCGCCCGCTCCAGAATGAGTCTGTCGACCTTCACCCCGAACTCTTCCGAGGAAAAGGGTTTTGTGATGAAGTCCGCCGCCCCCAGCTTCATGGCCTCCACCGCCTTCTCGATGGTGCCGTAGGCGGTGATGACCAGGACCTCCGTGTCGGGGAAGCGTTCCCGGACTCTCTGGAGCACCTGAATCCCATCCATTCGAGCCATCTTGAGATCCGTGATCACCAGGTCGGCACCCGTCTCCTCGAGAAGAGCCAGACCCCGCTCCCCCCCTTCCGCAGAAGACGTCTTATGCCCCCTGCGACGGAGTAGCAACTCCAAGCCTTCCCGCATGGAGTCATGGTCGTCGATGATCAGAACCTGGGCCATTCCTAGTCTCCGGCCTCACCTGGGGGAAGCTCCTCCCCGCCTGGGAAATATAGGCGGAACTCCGTACCCTCCCCAATCGATGTCCCCCGCGGACGGAGCTCAACCCGACCGCCGTTGGCTTCCACCACCCTCTTCACGATGGCCAGACCCAACCCGGCACCTTTCTCCTTGTCGGTAACGAAGGGCTCGAAGATCCGGTCTGCCAACTCCGTCGGCACGCCAGGACCATCGTCCTTCACCGAAACCATCACCTCCCCCCGTACCCCTTCGCAGGAAACACGGACGTGCTCCCCGGCCTGGGCGGCGTTCCTGAGCAGGTTCAGCGTCACCCTCTTGGTGTGCTCCGGGTCAGCCCGGGCCCACAAAGGTCCGGAAGGGAACTCGGCAGTCAGGCGTCCTCCGGACCCCCTCAACTGCATTTCCACCAACTCAACAGCCTCCTGAACGGGCCTCCGGATGTCATGGAGAACCGCTTCCACCCTGAGGGGTCGGGCGAAGGTCAGAAAGTCGTCGATGATCCGGTTCAAGGCGCCGATCTCCGAGCGGACCCTGCGAAGAAGTCGGTTCCTCTCCTCAGGGTCTTCCGCCTCTTCCGCCGCCGAAGCGAACAGTTCCAGGCCCCCAAGGGGATTGCGGATCTCATGCGCCACTTGAGCCAGCATGAGCCTCAGCTGCTCGTCCCTGTGGAGAATTCCCTCCCGCATCCGCTCCATGGCCCGCGAGAGCCGGCGGAGCTCCCCTCCCAACTCCTCCGGGACCGGCTCGTCCATCCTCCCGCGCTGGATCCGCAGAGCCACCCGTCCCAAACGATCCAGTGGACGGGTGACGGTGGTGGCCAGGAACCAGGCTATGAGGGCAGCTAGCACCGCAGCCGCAGCGGATCCTAGGATCACCTTCCGGCGGTATTGGAAAAGGGATTCCATATAGTCCGCCGGTCCCCGGAGGGCGAGCACTGCATCCGTCTGCTCCAGGCGCACGAAGGCATACTTGTAGTAGCGCTCCTCCGTCTCATTCCAGTAGATGTCCGAGGCAGCCTCTCCCCAAACCAAGGCATCCCTGATCTCCGCCAGGAAGGGGACCAGCTCCCAAAGCACCGTCCCCACGGGAAAGGCCTCCCCAGTGAGCGACGTGACCAGGGAGCTCAACTCCCCCGACGTGGTATCGGCCCGAAAGATGAATGCCTCGTCCACCGCGAACCGCTTCAATCCCTGGAGCTGCCGCTGGAAACCTCGGAAGTCCGGGCTCTCTTCATCCCCCGGTTGCAGAAGGAGGATGGGCTCGGCCCTGAGACCGACCTCCGCTACCGCTCCCCCCACCTGGATGAGCTTCTCATTAAGCTCCTGCTCCATCGCTCCTGACGCCGTGCGATAGGCCATCGAGCCACCCAGAACCGAAATCCCCACTGAAAAGGCGACGAAGACGAGAATGAACTGGCGCCGGAGAGACACGGATTCAAGTCCCGCAGGGGACCCTCACCGTATCCACCGTTCCAAACTCGATGGGTAGGCGGGTCCGAGGGGCTACGACGATATGGATGGGGAAATGGCTCCTGGACGCCGGCGAGCAGAAATTGCCCGGAACCCTCTCAACAAGGTCCACCCGGGTCCCATCCCCAGTCTGGAGAATCCGGCGAACCTCCACGCTGTCCCCAGCCTCCGTGCGTTCCCCGACAGAGGCCACCAGGACCATCTCCGTCCTCCAGTCCACGGCCGGAGGGTTGGCCCCGGGGTCACCTTTGTGGACTCTCCAGAACTCCACCCAACCAGTCGGAGTGGAAAGGCTCCCTTCCGGCACGGAGAGGAACGTACGGGGAGCCGAAAGCCGCGCACTCGACTCTTCCCCCCGGTCGAGCGTCCCGAAAGGGACACTTCCAATGTAGGCAGAGGCGAATTCGGCGCCCTGGGTGAAATCTCTCAACAGGATCGCCGCCTGGATGACTCGGACGGCTGCAGCATCCGGGCCTCCCTCTTCGGTGACAAGGGTCCCGAGACTCCCCTGGGCACAGCGAACCCATGAAATGGCCTTGTCCCGCAATTGATCGCGGATCTGCACTGACACCCTGGTCCCACCAGCGGGGCAGGTCGGCGCGAGGTCCGGGTCCAAATCAGACACAAACAGCGCCAGTCCTACCGACTCATTGAGTTGAGTGATGAGGGACGCATAAGCCGATGCATAGGCGCCGCCATCCCCTGGGTTGACCCGGACCTGTTCGTCTCCCTCCAACCCCCGGTAGGAGACTTTTTCTCTCAGTTGCCAGGCACCGGTAGAGGACCATGAGAGCACTTGCTGGAGCTCACCCATTTGTCCGTTGAAGATCAGAGGAACGACCAGAGTCGCTCGAATCTCCCCAACCTGCCCAAAACGCAAGCTCCCAGGTTGGAGGCCGCCGTCATCGTCACAGGCCAGCATTACCACGAGGAGAAGAAGGGTGATGGATGCGGCCACCGCTCCTTTCCCGGATCTCTTGTTCGTTTCGGTCGGATGCATTGTCCCAAATCCTGCTGGCGGGTGTTCTCTCGCCGCGGGTATCGGCACCGGGTCGCCTTCATCTCCTTTTCTACCCCCGCCAGGAACCGCCCGTTCGCGTGGCACCGGCCGATGCAAGAAAAAGGGGGGGTCCGAATCAACGACGGACCCCCCTATCTCGTTATCCCACCTTCCTGTCAATCCAGGAGACGAAGGGGCATCACGAGGCAGAGGTATTCCATGGAGTCATCGCCACTTGGCAGTACCGGCTCTACGGTCGCTGCACGTTCTGGGGCACGAAAAGTAAGCTTGATTTCCTCCGTCGGCATGTAACGGAGCACCTCCAGAAGGTAATTCGCATTGAAACCGATCTCGAGGGCCTCGCCCTTGTACTGCAACTCAAGCTCGTCCTGCGCCTCTCCCAGATCCGGCGTGAGGACATTCAACTGAACCGCATCCTCCTTGAACATCAACCGAATCCGATGCGTCTGATCGCTCGCGACCACGGCCATGCGGCGGACAGCGGATTCCAGGCCCTGCTTTGCCACGATGGCAAACTTGTCGTTGTCTTTCGGAATCACCTGCTCATAATTCGGATAGGTTCCTTCAATCAGCCGGGTATATACCTCGGTACCCGAGGCCCGGAAGCCAAGATGATTGCCTTCCCGCGCCACCTCGAGTTCGTCTTCGGCCTTGAACAACCTCTGCACCTGCTGCAAACCGCCAGGAGGAACGATGAAGTCCGCACTGGTCGCCGTGGCCGGTCCTGCCGCTACCTCCATCCGGGCTAGCCGATGACCATTCGTCGCTACCATCCTCATCCTGCCATCACGGAGTTCCCATAATACACCATTCAATATGGGCCGGCTTTCTTCTGTCGAGACTGCGAATGCCGTATGATGAATCAACTTCTGAAGCGCCCTCCCGGTGATACTCCATCCCTGGCCGAAATCAACCTCCGGTAGATTCGGGAATTCCTCCGCAGACAAACCGTTCAACTTGAATGAACTCCGCCCACATCGGATCTCAAGCTGGTCTCCCCGGGAAACCACATCCACCGGTTGATCCGGGAGCTCCCGAGCGATCTCCTGCAGTTTCTTCCCTGGCGCCGTCAGTGTACCGTGCTCCTTCACATCTGCGGGAACGCAAACCCGAACGGCAACATCAAGGTCCGTTCCGCTCATCCAGACCCCGCCATCTTTCGCTTCAAGAAGGATATTCGAAAGGACCGGCAGCGTGGTTTTCGTGGGGATGCTAGCCGATACGGCTGCCAAACCCTGATGAAGGTTCTGTCGGGTGATGGTGAAGTTCATGAATCCTCCGCTGCGCCGGGGTCCACCGAGGGTTTTTCCACAGACAAGAATCTGCTATGAGTTTATCTTCTTTATGTTAAGAGATAAACTCCAGTAGTAGTAGGGAATGTGGAAGTGTGGAAGACCGTGTTTCAAATACGGTTCTTCCTTCGGGCCAAAGACGTCTTGTTCTTCCGGAGATTGTGCGCAGAGGGTGGAGAAAGCCTGTGGAGCTCCGAGCACCGGGGGATTTCCACCTGACGTCGGGATTTCCCACAAGCCTCTCCCCTCCTTTTTCACAGTGTTCAGACCTTCCGGGAGAGCTCCTCCCGCAGAGCTTCGACCTCTTTCCGAAAGGAGGGGTCGCTTGCCATGGTTTCCTCCACCTTTCGCACGGAATGAATGACTGTGGAATGGTCCCTCCCGCCAAAGAGCCGGCCAACCTGGATAAGCGGGGTATCAAGGATTTGCCTGATGAGGTACATGGCGACCTGACGCGGAACCGTCAAGTCCTTTGTCCGCCGTTTTGAGGCCAGTGCCTCCGCCGGGACGTCCCATCGCTCGGCTACGGCTCGCCGAATGCGCTCTATCATGAGCGCTGGGCGGACCTCGGGGCCGTCCCTTCTCAGCATTCCCTGGAGGGCGGTTTGGGCAAGAGCGACGTTGATGTCCTGGTGCTTGAGAGAGGAATAGGCAAGCAGCTTGATCACTGCTCCTTCCAGTTCCCGGACCGAGGACGTGCAGGATCGGGCGATGAAGTCGATGACGTCGGAGTCGAGAGTCAGCGCATCGTCCGCTGCCTTCTTCCTGAGAATGGCAACACGGGTCTCGTAATCGGGTGGCTTGATATCGGCAACCAACCCCCACTCAAAGCGGGAAACCAGGCGCTCTTCCAACCCGGGAATCTCCTTGGGAGGACGGTCGCTCGTCACGACGATCTGGTTGTGAGCGTCGTAAAGGGCATTGAAGGTGTGGAAAAACTCCTCCTGAGTCCGTTCCTTCCTTTCCAGGAAGTGAACGTCGTCTACGAGAAGCAGGTCCATGTGTCGGTACCGGCGCCGGAATTCAGCGGCGGTTCCCTCCTGGATTGATGTGACCAACTCATTCATGAACTGCTCTGTCGGGACGTAAGCGACCCGCTTTCGGGGATCTCCCGCCACCAGAGCATTTCCGATGGCATGCATCAGATGGGTCTTACCCAGGCCCACCCCTCCATACAGGAAGAGTGGGTTATACATGCGGGCGGGTTTTTCCGCGACGGCCATGCAGGCAGCGGCCGCGAGTTGATTGTCTCCTCCCACAACGAACCTCGAGAAAGTGTATCGGCGGTTCAAACCGAGGGCGTTGACTCCGTGTCCAGATTCCTGCGACCCCGGCTGCTGGGTGGGAGCCGGGGAGTGCAGCTCCAATGCTGGGAGCACCGGAGATGCCGGGAAATCCCCGGTGACGAAGGAGAGGGAAAGGCGTCGCCCGAGGACCCTGACTGCGGCCTCTCGAAGAAGGTGTCCGTACTTGTCCTCCAGCCACTCCGCGTGAAAGGGAGTGGGTGCCTCCACTACCAGCTCTCCTTCGGTTAGGGGGCCAGGACGGGTCCCGGCCAGCCATGCGCGGAAGGCCTGTTCCGGGAGCCTGGCCTGGACCGATTGGAGGATGAGAGACCAGAGTTCGGAGGCCGTGAGCTCCATGGGTGCCTGGAATGGTCAAACGAAGGCTCGCCGACAGGATGGAGCGGCGAGACCCCTTCCCGCGGCGATGCCGGACGGGTTGCACCAGGTGCGTCCAGATAGCACGGGCGCGGGATTGGGGGGAGGCAACCTACCCGGGGATTGTGGAAAAGTCAATCCGGTGGTGGGGGAGCCGTGGGAAAGGCAGGGGGAGAAATGCCTTGCGGGGTTGACCCTCCACTCCGGAATGCGATACCTTTCATAGCTTATTCTCGAGCGTAAACAAGGAACACGTGGGTAACTAGCCATGATGCCGACCTACCAGCCCCGGAATCGCAAGCGGAAGAACAAGCATGGGTTTCGGGCCCGAATGAAAACAAGAGGGGGCCGAAAGACCCTCAACAGGCGTCGCCAGACCGGGCGGCGGCAGCTGGTGGTGAGCGTCGGCTCGAAGTAGGTACGTGGAGGAGGCGCACCCTGATGCGGGGGCGCCGGGCGGCTTCCGACTGCCGCCTGCGAGCCGGATTACCCGGGCGCCGGACATCCAGGCGCTCCTGAGAAGGGGGAGGAGAAAGAAGACGTCGCATCTGGACGTCTTCTTTTTGTCTTCTCAGGGTCCGGGGCCGAGGATCGGTCTTGTAGTGCCGAAACACCGGCACAGGGTCGTAGATCGGAACAGGATCAAGCGGCGCCTGAGGGAAGTATCACGCTCGGAGGTCCTTCCCCGACTCAGAGCGTCCGGGGCCAAAGTGGACCTACTTGTCCGCGCCCGGAGGGAAGCGTATGAAACGACCTTCCAGCAGCTGCGAAAGGAGCTTATGGAGGTCACCGAGGAGCTATGTTCAAGGCCCTCTTCCTGGCGTTGATCAGGTTCTATCGCCTGGCGGTCTCGCCTCTCACGCCACCGTCATGCCGTTTCATGCCCACCTGCTCGGCCTACGCGGAGGAAGCCATTCAGAAACACGGGGCGGGAAGGGGAGCGTGGTTGGCCCTCCGGCGAATTCTCCGCTGCCATCCCTTCGGGGGTAAGGGGTACGACCCGGTACCATGAGAACCGAGATCCGATTTCTCCTCGCGGTAGTCCTGATGATCGGTGTCCTGGTCATCACGAACGTCCTGTTTCCCCCGGTCCCGCCGGTGGAAACGGTGGGGCCTGCGGTGACCGATTCCGCGCAGAGTGTCGCCCCCTCCGATTCCGGGGGCATCAGACCTCCAGGGGCAGGAGCGGAAGTGCCGGCGGTAACGGGGGGGGCGGGGGGAGGGCCTATTCGGGAGGTTGAGCCCCCGGAGGAAGCGGAGGCAGAGGTGGGGGAGACCACCCTGGTCGTGGAAAGCCCCCTTTACTCCTTTGCCTTTTCGGATCGAGGAGCCCGCCTGGTCTCGGCCAAGCTCCTGGGGTTCCCTTCCTTCACCTTCCCCGGGTCGGTGGAACTCATCCACCCCGAAGGGAGAGGGGCGCTGGGCACCCGAGTGCTGGTGGGGCGGGACACTCTGGATCTGCGGGACTCGGCCTTTCAGGTGGAGCCGGAAGGGGGGTTGAAGCTTGCGGCGGGGACGGGACCGCAAACGCTCCATTTCGTCTATCAACACCCTTCACACCCCTTCCGCTACGAGGCCAGCTACACCTTTTCCCCAGACCAGTATCTGGTGGAGGTATCGGGTCGGGTGAGCGGGGTTGATGCGTCGGTTCTCTTCATCGACCTGGGAGAAGGGATCCCGTTCAACGAACAGCGAGAGCAGGATGAGGCTCGGGCGTCGGCCTATGTGGTGAATCATCAGCAGCGGGGGATCTGGGCCCAGCCATTGAACCGAGTGGAGGGAGCACGAGTGGAGGAGGGCCCCTTCTACTGGGTGGCATTCAAGAGCAAGTACTTCGTTCTGGGTCTCCTGGCAGGGTCGGAGGAAGAGGAGGCCCACCTGGGAGGGGCCATTGCTCATGCGGTACCGGGGGAGTATCGGGCTGACCTCGCCGTTTCCCAGCCTGTGGGCTCCGGAGGGGGTTTTTCCTATAGGCTCTTCCTCGGCCCCCAGGAATATGCCCGGTTAACGAACATCGGCACGGACATGGAGGACGTGAACCCGTATGGGTGGAAGTTCTTCCGACCCATAGTGCGGCCCTTCGTGGGGATCATCATGGCGGTCCTCACCTTCCTTCACGAGAACTTGAAGCTGGGCTACGGGTGGGTCCTCATCATCTTCGGGGTTCTGATGAGGGTGGTTCTCTATCCACTCAACCAGAAGGCCATGAAAGCCCAGCTCAAAAACATGGCCGTTCAACCCCTCATGCAGGAGATCCAGACGAAATTCAAGGACAACCCGGAGAAGCTCCAGAAGGAGATGATGAAGCTCTACAAGGAGCACGGCTTCAACCCCCTGGCGGGGTGCCTCCCCATGCTCCTTCCCTGGCCGGTGCTCATCGCGCTCTTCTTCGTCTTCCAGAATACCATCGAGCTGAGGGGTGTTGCCTTCCTGTGGTTGCCGGATCTGTCGGCTCCCGACCCCTACTACGTGCTGCCCATCTTCCTGGGTGTCTCCATGTTCCTCCTTCAGTGGGTGAGCATGCGGTCCATGCCCCAGACCAATCCCCAGATGAAGATGATGTTGTGGATGATGCCCATCATGATGGTGTTCATCTTCTTCAACCTGGCCTCGGGGTTGAACCTCTATTATTCCACGGCCAACATCGCCACGCTTCCCCAACAGATCCTGATCGCCAGAGAACGCCAGAAAGCCCAGGCGAAAGGCCCCTTGACCCTCAGCAAGTAGAGGCTCCCTCCCGGGCTCCGGCAGTCCGGGAGCTCCGGGAATGGAGATGCCTGACCCCGACACCATCGTTGCCGTTGGGACGCCCCCGGGAGTCAGCGCGTTGGCGGTGGTACGGCTGTCGGGACCGCGCGCGGTTGCTTTGGTGAAGAAGCTGTGCCCAACCCTACCTTCCCCCCCGGTTCCCCGGAGGGTGGCTCTCCTCCGGCTCCAGGACCCGGACACGGGTGGGCCTCTGGACCAGGTCCTGGTCACCTTCTTTCCTGGTCCCGGTAGCTACACGGGTGAGGACCTGGTGGAGATCTCCTGCCACGGGGGGTGGATCGCCCCCGCGCTGATCCTGGAGGCATGCGTGAAGGTCGGGGCCCGGAGGGCGGAAGAGGGTGAGTTCTCCCGCCGAGCCTTCCTGAACGGGAAGTTGGACCTTCTCCAGGTGGAGGCGGTCCAGGATCTCGTTGAAGGACGGAGCCTGGCCTTTCACGGTGCGGCCATTCACCAATTGGAGGGAGGCCTTTCCCGTCGCATAGGGGCCTTGCGGGAGGACCTTCTGGGTTTGGAGGCTCTTCTGGTCCACTACCTGGACTTTCCGGAGGAAGATGACCCCCCTGTCCCGGTTGGAGAGATCGTAGCCCGGGCGCTGACTCTGGAGGAGACCATGGAGGACCTTCTCCGGACTGCGCCTGAAGGGGAGCTGCTGAGGGAAGGGGCGGTCACGGTCCTTGCCGGTCGTCCCAACTCGGGGAAATCCAGCCTCTTTAATGCTCTTCTGGGTCAGGAGCGCGCCATTGTGACGGAGAGCCCGGGAACCACCAGGGATGCCATCGAGGCCATGGTATCCCTCGGGGGGTTTCCCTTCCGGTTGGTGGACACGGCGGGATTGAGGGATTCGGAGGAAGGGGTGGAGAAGCTGGGCATCGAGGTTGCCCGTAGATACTTGAGAGGGGCTGATCTCATCCTGTTCTGTGTGGAGGGCGAAGGCGGGATAGGACCTCCGGAGAGACGGTTCCTGGATGAGGTGGCGGGGTCCCCCGTGGTGCTGGTGAGAACGAAAACCGATCTGGTGAGAGGGAAGGGATGGGGAGGGGCGCCGACTGGGACCCCCTTCCCCTTCCTGGGCACGGTTGAGATCTCGGTTAGAACCGGGAAGGGCCTGGATGCCCTTAAGCGACTGCTTCCCTCCCTTGTCTTCAGGGGTCGGGTCCAACAACGGCCGGAGGTGCCGGTTCTGATCAGGAAACGGCATGCCGAGGGAGTGAGCAGAGCCCTGGCTGAAGTGAGGGCCTTTCGTGACGCCCTGGAGAAGGGGGTTCCTGCGGAGCTCGCCTCCACCCACCTTCGTCCAGCGGAGACCGCGCTGGAGGAGCTCCTGGGGGTGATTCCCCGGGAGGAGGTGCTGGACCGCCTCTTCAGGGATTTCTGTATCGGGAAATAGGAGGAAATCGGTGAGCGGGACGGACGATGTCCAGAGGGGTTTTCGGATCGTGGGGAGAGTGCAGGGGGTCTTCTTCCGGGCCTGGACCCGGGAAGTAGCCGCCGAGTTGGGCCTGCGGGGAACGGTCCGGAATCGCTCGGATGGCTCGGTGGAGACCCATGCCGCGGGATCAGCCCGGGCCATGGAGCAGTTCGAGGATCGACTCTGGAAAGGCCCGCCGTCCGCCAGGGTGGAAGGCGTCGAATTGATCGACTCCGCCGACCCCCTTCCCGACGGTGAGTTCCGGATCCTTCGTTGATGCCCATGGGAGGACGGTACGACGTCATCGTCGTGGGCGGGGGGCATGCCGGGGTGGAAGCGGCGGCGGCCTCTGCCCGTCTGGGGTGCTCCACTCTCCTGTTGACCCCGGATCTCTCCCGCCTGGGCCAGATGAGCTGCAACCCGGCCATCGGGGGAGTAGCCAAGGGGATCGTCGCCCGTGAGGTGGATGCCCTGGGGGGCGTGATGGGAAGGGCGACGGACGGGGCCAGAATCCACTTTCGGATGCTGAATCGGTCCAAGGGTCCCGCCGTGTGGGGACCGCGGGCGCAGTGTGACCGGGGACTCTACCCGCGGAAGGTCCGGGAAGCGATGGACTCCCTTCATTCTCTCGACCTCTTCCAGGAGATGGTCACCGGCCTATGTGCGGGCGGTGAAGGGGATTTCGAGGTCGGGACCCGTGGGGGCCTCCGGTTCCAGGCCGGGGCCGTGGTGGTGACCACGGGGACGTTCCTCCGGGGGAAGATCCATGTGGGAGGTGGGGAGGGGGTATCCGGGGGACGGGCGGGTGAGGGTCCGTCCATCGAGCTTGCGGAATCCCTCGAGGGTTGGGGGCTGGAAGTGGCTCGATTCAAGACGGGAACGCCGCCACGAATCGACGGCCGAACCGTGGATTTTTCGAAGGTGGGGGTGCAGGAGGGGGACCCGGGGGATTTCCGGTTCAGCCACTACAGCCGGGAGGCCCTTCCGGAGCAGCGGCCCTGCTGGGTTACCTGGGCGGGTGAGGCGCTGAAGAGGGTCGTGATGGAGAATCTCACCAAGAGCGCTCTCTATGGGGGTGCCATCTCCGGGCGGGGTCCGCGTTATTGCCCCTCCATCGAGGACAAGGTGGTGCGGTTCCCCGATGCACCTCGCCACCAGGTGTTTCTGGAGCCCGAGGGGTTGGAGAGCCGGGAGCTCTATGTGAACGGCCTCTCCACCTCTCTCCCTGCGGAGGTCCAGCTCGCCTTCCTGCGGACTGTGCCGGGGCTGGAGGAGGTCCGGATGACGAAAGTGGGGTACGCCATTGAATACGACTACTTTCCGCCTCACCAGCTGACACGCTCCCTTGAGGTTCGGCGGATCCCGGGACTCTACTTCGCTGGGCAGATCAATGGAACCACGGGGTATGAGGAGGCGGCGGCCCAGGGGATCGTCGCTGGGGTCAACGCGGCGTTGAAGGTGCAGGGGCGGGACCCCTTCGTACTGGAGAGGGACCAGGCGTATGTCGGGGTCCTCATTGATGATCTGGTGACCAAAGGAGTGGACGAGCCTTATCGTCTCTTCACGTCGAGGGCAGAGTTCCGGCTTCTGCTTCGTCAGGACAACGCTGCCGCTCGGTTGGGGCCCCTCGCCCGGGATCAGGGCCTTCTCACCCCGGCACAGGAAGGGGAACTTCGGGAGCGCCTGGGAAGGGAGGGAGAACTGAGGGAGTGGCTCACCGGGACCTCCCTTCCTCCGGCGCAGGCCAATCCGGTCCTGGAGGAGGCGGGGGCCGGGATCATTCAAGAACCCACCCGGGCGGTAGATCTTCTGAAAAGACCGTACGTGACGGCGGGCGCCCTGGTCAGGGCGGCGGGGGGGGTGGTAGAGGGTGGGGGAGTGGAGGATGCGCTCACGGCGGTGGAGGTTGAGGTCAAATATGAAGGGTATGTGCTCAGGGAGAAGGAGCGGGCGGCGCAGCTCCGGGGTCAGGCGGAATTCTCTCTGGAAGGTGGTCTACCCTATCGGGAATTCCTCACCTTGTCCTTCGAGGCCAGAGAGAAGCTGGAGCGGATCCGGCCCGGGAATCTTGCACAAGCAGGAAGGATCCCCGGTGTGTCGCCCGCGGACCTTCAGAACCTGGTGATGGAAGTGAGACGATGGAGAAGCCGGCGGGCGGGGGGGTAGGGCGGGCGAGGAGGCAGGATGAGCGGGGAACGGAGAGAAAGAAAGGAGAGGGGAGCGGTCTCACCGCTCCCCTCTCCCTCTTTTCGGTGCCTCATGTGGGTCCGGGCAGGCTGGGTCCCCTGCTCTTACCTGGGGAAGATGACCCGATCGATGACGTGAACTACGCCGTTGCGGGCTTCTATGTCCGTGACGGCGATGAGAGCCCCGTCGATGCGTGCGGAGCCGTCGTTGGCGATGGAGATGGTCGCAGTGGCTCCGTTCACCGTGGAAAGGTGGCTGCGGGCAAGAACCTGGTTTGCGGTGAGGGTTCCAGGAGCGACGTGATAGGTGAGGACTGAGGTGAGAGCTCCCTTGTCCTGCAAGAGAGCGTTCAACGCCTCGACGGGGATGGCGGAGAATGCCTCGTCCGTGGGCGCAAACACCGTGAAGGGGCCTTCCCCCTTCAGGACGGAGGTGAGGCCGGCCGCCTCAACCGCTGCCAGGAGGGTGTTGAAGATTCCGGCGCCCCTGGCGATCTGCACGATGTCGGCGATGGGCTCGGGGAGGAGCACACGGTCGATGACATGGATGATCCCGTTCGCAGCCGCGATGTCGGTTTGCGTGACGACCGCATCATCCACACGGACCGTGCCTCCGGCGAGGGAGATGCCCACGAGCTTTCCGTTCAGGGTGGGGGCCGAAGTGAGCCCCGCGACGTCATCGGCCCTGAAGAGCCCGGGGACCACATGGTAGGTGAGGACGGCGGCCAGGCGCTCGCTATCGGCGAGAAGGTCGTTGAGGACCTCCGGATCGATAGCCGCGAAGGCCTGGTCGGTCGGGGCGAAGACGGTGAAGGGCCCCTTTCCCTCCAAGGCACCGGAAAGTGAGGCCACCTCGAGGGCGGTGAGAAGGGTGCTGAAGGAACCCGCTTCCCGAGCCACCGCAACGATGGTGCCGGGCTCGTCCACGATAGCGGGGTCGTCGGTCGCGTCACAGGAGGTCAGGACCATGGTCAACGGGATGGCTGAGAGGGCGATGACCATGCGGTTTCGAGGTTGCTTATGCATTGGACGCTCCATTCTTGGTGATTCGGGATCTGATTGGGTCAGTTGGTGAGGGAGTGGGGACAGGGTCGCTCCCAGCGCGCCCCGTCCCCACTTCCCGAGTCAATTGGGGAGAAGAAGGACCCCGAATGCCGCGGTCCACCGCCGCTTCCGACCCCAGGAAACCCATGTCAGCTTCGACGCGGGGATCGGACCCCTCTGTCCGGCGGGAATGAGGCTGTCCAAGCGCACAGCGAAGGGAAGGGGTGAGAACCGCAACCCGGAGGATTCGGCGCCGAAGTGACTACCCTTATTCAGCTTGGACATGGCTCTTCTCCAATGGAAGTTCCGAGCTACATGCTCGGGAGAATGACCCTGTCAATGACGTGGATGATGCCGTTGGTGGCCTCGATGTCGGTCGCGACCACCGTGGCGCCGTCGACCATCACCTTTCCGTCACGAACCATGATCTTCACGCTCTTTCCGTTGACGGTCTGGGCAGAGGTGAGATTGACCACGTCCGTGGCCGGCACCCGGCCAGCGACAACGTGATAGGTCAGAACCGCCCTCAGGGCCTCCTTATCGGCGAGGAGCGCCTGCAAATCGGCCTCGGGGATCCTGGCGAAGGCCTCATCGGTGGGAGCGAAGACCGTGAAAGGACCGGGCCCCGAGAGAGTCTCTACGAGTCCGGCAGCCTTCACGGCAGCCACGAGGGTGTTGAAGGTCCCGGCGCCGGCGGCTACCTCGACGATGTTCTTGGCGGCCTGGGGGGCCTTCGCGACCTCGGGTACGGGGGAAGCGAAAAGAAGGACGGATGCCAACGTAGCGGTGGAGATGATGTTCGTGATCATGGTCTTGCTCCCTGAGAATCTGGTGGTGTGTGCCGTGTCATCCCGGCGTTGCCGCCCCTGTCAGAGCAGGGGAGCGACCGTTTATTGCTTGTCTAGCAAGTGTAAAAGAGATGTCGAGGTATGTCAAGGGATAAACTTCGACAACGGATTGACGGAGCTTCGGCGATTGCTTAGAATATTGCTATGAGCTCAGAGCAGAAGGATGTCCCGAGACACCCGATCCGGATCGTTTCTCGCAGAACCGGGCTAACGCCTGCCGTGCTGAGAGCGTGGGAAAAACGCTATGGGGTTGTGGACACCGCCCGGACGGAGGGTGGGCAGAGGCTCTACTCCGACGAGGATGTCCGCCGTCTCACCCTCCTTCGAAAGGTGGTGGGGGAAGGGCGGAGCATCAGCCGGGTTGCTGGTCTGTCCCTTGAGCAGTTGAAGGGGCTGGTGCAGGAGGATGAAGCCGGCCGGCAGGGTCCTCCGCTTCCGGAGGCCCTGGGATCGGGTTCAGCCTCGGAGCTGCTCGAGGAGGCGTCTCGATGGGTGGATAGGTTGGATCCAGCCGGGTTGGAGCGGGCCCTCACGCGGGGAGCCATGGCGCTTTCCGTTCCGGCCATGTTGGACCAGGTCGTGGCTCCCCTCCTCCACAGGGTGGGATCGTCGTGGCAGGAGGGTCGTCTCGGCCCCGCTCAGGAGCACGTGGCGAGCGTGGTGATCCGCCGTTTCCTCGATTGGCTTCTGAGCACGGTGAGCGTGGGCCCTTCGGCACCCTTGATGGTTGCGGCTACCCCATCGGGGGAGCGCCACGAGTTGGGAGCACTCCTGGCGGCGGTCACCGCGGCTGCGGAGGGTTGGCGAGCGGTCTTCCTTGGGCCGGATCTCCCGGCATCCGAGATCGCCTCCGCAGCGTCCGCTCTGAAAGCGGAGGTCGTGGCACTGTCGAGTGTGGATCCGGCAAGCGCGGGGAGGTTTCAGGAGGAAGTCTTGGAGCTCCGTTCCCGTCTTCCGGCGGGAGTTCGTCTCTTCGTGGGGGGGGCGAACGCCCCAAACACCCGCCAAGGTCTGGAGCGGGAGGGGATAGAGGTGTTGGGATCGCTGGAGGATCTCCGCCGGAGCCTCAGGAGGACGAGGGCCGGAGTCTGAGGGCTAGCTGGGGAATCCGGGGAAAGGGGTATTAGGAGGTGGGCCGATCCTCGCTGCTTCCCCTCTGGTTTCGCCCTGGGGGTACCGCTCCACCCCGGTGCGGGTTGTTCCACGTGAAACGAGAGGTGGAGGTGGCTGAGCTGTTTCACGTGAAACTTCCTCCCAGTGGGGTTCCGCGGGGGTGAAACGCCAACCCTGGAAGGACCGCCGGCGACTCGGATCGGGACTGGCTCGTACAGCGGCTCAGGGAGCGTCAGAGATCGACCCGGCGCAGCGCCAGATGGACGGTGGCTGCCTCGGTGGCCCCATCCTGGTTGAAGTCGAACTCGGTGTCCCCGTCCACCACCAGAAGGTCTCCCTCGATGCTCCAGGTGCCTACAGTGGCCGGACCTCGAGGCGTCGTCGGTGTGATGGTGATCTGGTTTCCTCTCACGGAGATGGTTCCAACCTCCACGTTCGCCTGTCCGAAAGCCGTGAGGGAGGCAGAGTACTGTCCGTTCCCCAGGATGGACAGGGTGAAAACGGCGCCCTCTTCCACCAGATCCAACGACATTGAAGAATTGGCCGTATTCGTAAGGACCAGGGCCTCCGCCCTCCATCCCCCCACCAGGGGTGCCAACTCACCCCCCGGCCCTGAGGCGTCACCGGAGCACGCAATGGCGGAAAGAACAAGTAGGAAAAGAACCGGGGAGGCGGTTTTCTTCAGTAGGAAAGCCATGGGTCGCAAGGCTCTGCCGAGCCAATCCGTGTAAGGGAGTCCGGGTCCCGGGGATTCGGGAATCTCGCCGGAGGTCCTCCGGGGGGTCAAGGTTCCTCCGGTGTACTGAACGTGGGCGCCCGACTATTATATTGTTCCTCCTGCAATCCTGGCTCTCGAATCGTCGAGAAAACCAAGACATGGGCCGAATCATCGCCATCGCGAACCAGAAAGGCGGGGTCGGAAAGACCACTACCGCCATCAATCTGGGCGCTTCCCTGGCCGTTGCCGAGCGTCGAACTCTCATTGTCGATATCGATCCCCAGGCCAACGCCTCCAGTGGCCTTGGACTGACCCGATCGGCCGCTTCCCCCAACATCTACGACGTGCTGATCAGGGATCGCCCCATGGTGGAGGCGACGAAGAGAGGAGTCCACTTTCCCCACCTGGATCTGGTGCCCTCCACCAGGGACCTGGTGGGGGCTGAGATCGAGATGGTCGCGATGCCGTCCCGGGAAACGGTCCTGAGGCGGGCCATGGACGGCGTCCGGGCGGACTACGAGTTCATTCTGGTGGACTGTCCCCCTTCCCTCGGTCTTCTCACCCTGAATACCCTCACGGCTGCAGACTCGGTTCTCATCCCCATCCAATGCGAGTTCTACGCCCTTGAGGGGTTGAGCCAGCTCCTGAACACGATCCGCCTGGTTCAGCGAGCTCTCAACCCAGCCCTGGAAATCGAGGGAGTCCTCCTCACGATGTACGATCGGCGTCTGAACCTCTCCAGACAGGTAGCGGAGGACGCCCGGGAGTATTTCGGATCCAAGGTCTTTCGGGCCGCAATCCCCAGGAACGTACGGCTGGCGGAGGCCCCCAGTTTCGGGGAGCCCATCGTGATGTATGACATTCTCTCTGCCGGAGCGCAGAGCTATCTGGCCCTGGCCCGGGAGCTCCTGGGACGGGATGGGGTGGATGCCGGATCGGTTCTGGAAACCCCAGATCCGGTTGGGGATCCGCCGGAGCACGCTGAATGACCCGGGGAAAGAAAGAGCGTCTGGGTCGGGGACTGGGAGCTCTTCTGGGAGAGTATCTGTCGGAGGAGTCCCTTCCGAACAGGGCCGAGGTGAAGACCCTCCCGGTGGACAGGATCCGCCCGAATCCGTTTCAGCCCCGAAGAGGATTCGACCCGGCGGAATTGGAGGAGTTGGCCCGTTCCATCCAGGAGAACGGACTGCTCCAACCCCTGATGGTCCGGCCGGGACCGGGGGGAAGGGGCGACTGGGAACTTGTGGCCGGAGAACGGCGGCTTCGAGCCATTTCCCAACTCGGTTGGACGGAGGTCCCGGCCCTTGTCAGGGAGGTGGACGACCAGACCCTCCTGATCCTGGCCTTGGTGGAGAACCTCCAACGGGAGGCCCTTGGCCCCCTCGAGGAAGCGGAGGGTTACAAGGTCCTCTCCGACTCCTTTGGGTTGACCCAGGGCGAGATCGCAAAGGCTGTGGGAAAAGACCGCTCCACCGTGGCGAACACCCTGCGACTCCTTCAGCTTCCGCCCTCCGTGCGCAAGCTCGTCGCCGAGGGGGCCCTCGCCGCAGGGCACGCCCGAGCCCTCCTGCCCCTGGAAGATTCCCTTCGGGCCGGAGATCTGGCCCGAAGAGCGGCCCAGGAGGGGTGGTCTGTCCGTCAGGTGGAGGAGACCGTGAGGGGATCGGGGAAAGCCCGGAGAAGGGGAGGCGCGGAGCGAGCACCGTCCGCCGATCCGGTCCTGCAGGCTCTGGAGGAGGAACTCAGGAGGGTTCTCGGAACCAGGGTGGTTCTCCGGAAAGGGAGAAGGGGAAAGGGGTTGATCGAGATCCCATTCTTGAGTGCCGAGGATTTCGAACGGGTTTTTGCCCTCCTGACGGGAAAGGAAGCTTCGGAGGTCTTGGAGTAGGGTGCTATGAAACGGGGATCTCGAGGGCTGACGATTCTGTTCCTGCCCGAGGAGGGCGGGAGCGGCCGGACCATCCGCCTCTCGCCGCTGGCCCTTCGGATGGGAATCCTGGGTGCGGTGGGCCTTGCCGCGGCCGTCGCGGTGATGGCGTCCTCCTGGTGGTTCCTGGCGATCCAGACTGGAAGGACCTGGCGGTTGGAGGCGAAAGTGGATTCCCTCCAGACCGAGCAGATGAAGGTTCGGCTTCTGGCCGAGGAGCTGGAGAGGGTTGAGGGGGAGTACGAAAAGATTCGGTCCTTGTTCGGTGCGGGTGCGACGCCCATTGCCCCGGACCTCTGGCTTCCGCCCACCGGCCTTGCGGGCGCCAGAAACACCCGGACCGAGCCTTCGGAGGAGGATCATCTCCCTACTGCGTGGCCCTTGACCGAAGCAGGGTTCGTCACCCGGGCACTGATTGAAGGCGACGCCGGAGACCACCCCGGCCTGGATATCGCAGTACCCTCCGATTCGTATGTCCGTGCAGCCGGCGCCGGCCGGGTGATTCGAATTGGAGAGGATCCCCTCTACGGATTCTTTGTGGTCCTGGAGCACCGGGATGGGTACCAAACCGTGTATGGCCATTTGTCCACGATCCTCGTGGACCGGGGGCACTCGGTGAGGAGATCGGAGGTCATCGCGCTGTCGGGGTCCACCGGGCGCTCCACGGCCGCCCACCTGCATTTCGAGATCCTCAGGGACGGAGCCCCTGTGGATCCCCTTTCCATGGTTGTGCAGCCGGGCTAGGAAGGACCACGGGTCAGGGATCCGGATCGGGACGCCCGCACCCGTGACCCTTCATTCAGGAGGCATTGGGAAATGTCGAAAGATCGTGGCGCGAGGCTCAGTCCTCCCGAGCAGGTCATCTCCATCATCGGGCCTGGCATGCGGGTCGTCGGGGACTGCGACACCGATGGGGCGGTGCGCATAGAAGGGGGCGTGAAAGGGAACGTCCGTGCCGGGAAGGCAGTGGTGGTCGGGAAGGACGGTGTGGTCGATGGGGACATCTTCACACAGGACGCTATCATCTCTGGTACGGTAAGGGGGACTCTGCGGGCAGGATCAAGGCTGGAGGTGAAATCCACCAGCAGGATCGATGGAGTTGTCCTCGCCGGGCGAATGCAGCTGGAGGAAGGAGCCGAGATTACCGGGACGATCCAGGTAGGAGAGACGAGCACCGAACCGGTGTTGGGCAACCCCCCGATAGCTGGTGGGGATTCCGTCCCCGGCGGGGACCAGCCCGGGGAGTAGGGGAAACCCGGCGCTTCAGGTGGGCCTTTCCCACACCTGTGGAAAACTCCAGTGCCATGCGCAAAACGTTATTGTGCAGGCATTTGTGGAATCACCATCAGGCCTCCCCTTCATTGTCTTCCCTGTTTTCCACATCCTCGGGAGTCCAGGACCCAGGCACTCGGCGTGCCGAACACCCGTCGTTTCGAGGGGGGAAGGAAGGGATCATGGCAAAATTAGAATCAGTCCTCCAATTCCTTGAGGGGCTTCTCCGCCCGGATGGTTTCCCGGATTACCCGCATTCCCTCAACGGGCTCCAGGTGGCTGGGCCGGAGGAGGTGGGGCGGGTTGGGGCGGCGGTGGATGCCAGCGAGGAGGCCCTTCGGAAGGGGAGGGGGTTGGGGGTGGACCTCCTCGTGGTTCACCATGGGTTGTTCTGGGATGGGCTGGGACCCCTCACGGGGCCCCGGTTTCGAAAGGTGGAGACCCTGGTCCGAGGTGGGATGGCCCTCTACAGCGTCCACCTCCCCCTGGACGCCCACCCAGAGGTGGGGAACTGCGCACTTCTTGCCAGGGCGATGGGCCTGGAGCCCCAGGGCCGTTTCGGCTCCTACAAAGGGGCGGAGCTGGGGTGGTGGGCTCAGGTGGGGGAAGGGCGTGGGGGGGTGCTGGGACGGCTCCGGGAGGCCGTCGGTGGGGAGGTTCGGCTGGTACCTGGCGGGCCGGAGGAGGTGGGGCGGGTGGGTATCCTCACGGGTGCGGGCGCAACGGCCCTGGGCGAGGCGGCTTCCATGGGGTTGGATTCCCTGATCACGGGGGAGGCACCCCATCACGCCTACCACGAGGCCATGGAGTTGGGGATCAACCTCTTCCTGGCCGGCCATTACGCCACCGAGACCTTCGGGGTGAAAGCGGTGGCCGAAAGGGTGGGGGAAGCCTTCGGGATTCCCTGGGAGTTCCTCCACCTCCCCACCGGGCTCTAGGGAGGGGTCCCGGGGGACCCCCGGAGAAGGGCGGGAACCCCGGAAACCCCATTCGGGAAACACTTTGAGTGCTTGCAGGTTGGGGCTAGCGGCGTCATTTTTCAGGCCCCAGCCCTCCTCCGTTCCTGGAGCCACCGATGCTTCGTCGGCAGATCATACCTGCGCTTCTTTCCCTCCTCGTGGCGGGCAGCCTGGCCGCTCAAGGTGTCCCAACTCCGGCCGCCCACCTCGGGTTCGAAATAGGCGCGGACCGGAAGCTAGCCGATTGGCAGGCTCTGACGGCCTACTTCGAGAGGGTTGCGAAAGCCAGCCCGAGGATATCGGTGGACACCCTCGGGGCAACCACTCGCGGCCGACCTTTCATCATGCTGACCATTACCAGCCCGGAGAACCACGCTCGCCTCGGCGACTTGAAGGCCATCCAGAGGAAGCTCTCCGATCCCAGGACGATCCAGGGCGATGAGGAGTTGGATCACCTGCTGGACGAGGGGAAGACAGTGGTTCTGGTGACCCATGGGATCCATGCCACGGAAGTGGGGGGTCCCCAGATGGCCGCGCGCCTCGTCCATCGGATGGCCACCTCCAACGATCCCGGTGTGTTGGAGATCCTCGATAACGTAGTCCTCCTCGACATCCCCTCCCTGAATCCCGATGGTCTTCAGTGGGTGGTGGATTGGTACGACCGTTGGGTGGGCACCGAGTTCGAATCCGCCCCCCTTCCCTGGCTCTACCATTACTATACCGGCCACGACAACAACCGGGATTGGTACGCATTCACCCAGGTGGAGACCCAGCTCACCGTCACCAAGGTCCACAACCTCTGGCACCCGCAGATCGTCCACGACATCCACCAGACGTCCTCCAACGGCGCCCGGATCTTCTTTCCGCCATTCATCGACCCCTACGAGCAGAATGTGGACCCGGCCCTGATCGCGGGTGTGAACCAGTTGGGAGCTTACATGGCTGCGGAGCTGACGGCCGCGGGGATGCCAGGGGTGGTCATTCATCAGCGTTACGACGGATTCACCCCAGCCCGTGCGTACCAGCACTACCATGGGGGAGTCCGGATCCTCAGCGAAACCGCGTCCATCGGTATCGCCTCCCCCCTTACCATCTCCCAGGACGATCTCCGAGCCAACCGGGGGGGGGACATGACCCTTCCCTCCTGGAACTTCCCCTGGCCCTGGCAGGGGGGTGAGTGGGGGCTGGGCGATATCGTGGACTACATGGAAGCCGGCGTGATGGCGCTCCTCAACAACGCCGCCCGGAACCGCCGGTACTGGTTGGAGAACTTCCATCGGATCAACCTGCGGGCCGTGGAGAAGTGGGATCGCTGGCCCGAAGCCTGGGTGATCCCGGCGGTGCAGGCCAACCCGGCCGGCCTGGCCTACGCGCTCCGTATCTTGACCATGGGGGACGTGGAGGTCCGGCGAGCCCTGGAGGGGTTCAGCGCCGGTGGCCGCCGTTTCCCCCAGGGGAGCCTGGTGATCTCCATGCGCCAGCCCTATGCCTCCTTTGCCCAGACGATGCTGGAAGTGCAGCATTATCCGGATCTACGGGAGTACCCCGGTGGCCCACCCCTCCGACCCTACGACGTGACGGCCCATACCCTTGGCCTGCTCATGGACGTGGAATACTACCCGGTGCAGGAGCCCGTGTCCGTGCCCCTCTCCGAACCCCTCGGGATCCCCGGGTGGGATTTCCGGCTACCTGCCTCCCTGCAGGCTCCGACCGCCCCCCGCATCGGGATCTATCGTTCCTGGCAGGAGCCCATGCCCGAGGGGTGGACCCGTTGGACCTTCGACCAGCACGGCCTGGTTTATGATACGATCCGGGACGCGAGGGTGCGGGCCGGGAACCTGGAGAGGGACTACGACGTGATCCTCCTTCAGGATCAAGCTCCGGCATCGATCTCCAACGGGTTCGGGCAGGGGGAGATCCCGGCCGAGTATGCGGGAGGAATCGGAGAGGCGGGGGCTCGAGCTCTTCGGGCCTTCGTGCGGAATGGGGGGCGCATTGTGGCCATCGAGGAGGCCACGGATTTCGTGATCGGCCTCTTTGATCTGAAGATATCCAACGCCGTGGACCGGCTTCCGCCTCAGGAGTTCTTCATTCCAGGATCGATCCTCCAGGTGGACCTGGACGAGGAACATCCCCTCAACCGGGGGAAGGGAAAGACCACCCCGGTCTGGTTTGGAGAAAGCAGCAGGTCCTTTGAGGTGCTGGACCCTCAGATCAGGGTTACGGCCCGGTTCACGGAGGGGAACCCCCTCCTCTCGGGATGGCTTCTGGGACCGCAATACCTGGCGGGGAAACCCGCCGCGGTCGAGGCCCGCATCGGGGATGGATCGGTGGTCCTCTTCGGGTTCCAACCCGATTACCGAGCCCAGACCGTGACGACGTGGCCCCTGCTCTTCAATGCTCTCGCGGGAGAAGGCTGACCAGATGAAGTGTCCAACCTGCGGTGCCCAGGCCTCCGGGAATTTCTGCGCTGAGTGCGGAAGTGCCTTGCAGGTGGAGAAGTGCCCCTCCTGCGGGTCGACCATTCCTCCCGGAAGCCGGTTCTGCACCATCTGCGGAATACCCCTCGGGTCCGGCGGGGGGAGGAAGGGTGGGGCGAAGGGTGGCGCCCCGACAACCCGGCAAGCGGGTCCTGCAGGAGTAGCGGGCGCACCCGGCGGCAATCTGGCCTGGTGGGTGGCGGGAGCCCTTCTGGTGGTGGTGCTCGTGGCCGTGGGCTATCCCATCCTCTCGCGAAACGGTGGAGATGGGGATGGGGGCGGTGGTGTGGCTCCGCCAGCCGGGATGGGTGGGAGCGGCGCGGGTGCGGTGGATCTGACCACGATGTCGCTGGAAGAACAGGCGACGGTTCTCTTCAACCGGGTCATGACCTCCAACAGTACCGGGGACACGGCGGATGTGGCCTTCTTCCTGCCCAAGGCTCTCATCATTCACGAAGAGGTGAGTCCCACCGATCCGGATGGGATCTACCACTACGCCCTTCTCCACATGGTGGGGGAGGAGTACGAGGCGGCGCTGGCCAAAGCCCAGGAGGGGCTGGCCCAGGTACCGGACTACCTCCTGCTCCTGGCAGTATCGGCAGAAGCCAAGCTGGCGCTGGGGGACGCGGCTGGAGCCCGTGAGATCTACGGCCATCTGGTGGAAGTCTACGATTCCGAGATCGCCCTCATGCGTCCGGGCTACGACCATCACTCCCGGATCCTCCCCGCCTATCTGGAGGAAGCCCAGGCCTTCCTGCGAGGAGGGTAGGAGACTGCGCCTGGGGATGCACCCCCATCCGAGGGTTCCCCCTCCCGTTCACGCCCCATGAGGGTCTACCTCACGGGCGGGACCGGGCTCCTGGGATCCCATGTCGCGGAGGGCCTTCGGAGAGTGGGGATGGAGGTGGTGGCACTCTGCCGGCCGGGCTCCGACACCCGGTTCCTCATGGCTCAGGGGTGTATGGTCGTGCCGGGAGACCTCGGGGATGCCCCGGAGCTTCACGCTTCTCGGATGGAGGGTTGCGCCGGGCTGGTCCATGCCGCGGCCAGACTCTACGGGTCCCCGTCCCTGGATGTGGCGCGTGAGGTAAACGTGGAAGGAACGCGGCGGGTCCTGGAGGGGGGGGCCCTGGCGGGGGTAGGGAGGGGTATCCACGTTTCTTCGGTGGCGGTATACGGAAACCTCCCGGGGCCGATGACCGAGGACCTCCCCCTCCACCACCCCCTCCCCCTCGGGGATCTCTACGGTCGCACCAAGCGGGAGGCGGAGGCGGTTGCCAGGGAGTTGCACGGCCGAGGTGGGCTTCAGGTGACGATTCTCCGGCCTCCGGCGCTCTACGGAGAGCGGGACAGGTATCTCCTACCCAGGCTGCTGAGGTGGGTCCGAAGACCGGTGGTGGTCCTCCCGGGGCCGGGGCGACGCCGGATGGCGGCGGTCTATGCTGGCAACCTCGCCCAGGCCGTGGAGAAGGCCCTGGGGGGCGCGGGGGGAGGCGAGATCTTCAACGTGACCCGGGACGTGGATGTCACCCTGCGGTCCTTGTGCGAAGGGCTGGCCGGAGAGCTGGGTCTGACCCCTCTGTTTGCGGGCCTGCCCGGTGGCTTGGTGCGGTGGGGTGGATGGCTTGGGGATCGGTTGGGGGTGAGAATCCGGGGGGCTGGAGATCTCTCGCTGACTCGAGCGGCGCGCCTCGCCCTGGAGGACAACCCCTACCCGGCCGAAAGGGCCAGGGAGGCATTGGGGTGGAAGCCGCCCTTCACGCTGGAACAGGCTCTGGCCCGCACAGGACGGTGGATTCGAGATCACGAGGCAACCAGACAAGGACGTGGCTCATGAGTGGTGGTGACAGAGCGCGGGGTGCAGGCCAGGGATCGAAGGGATTCAGGTTGACGGAGGACGAGGTCTTCCTGAAGGCCGCGGTTGAGCGGCTTGAGGTAAGCCCGGCGGTTTCCGGTGGAAGGGACTCCTGGCGGGTCTTCCGCATCATGGGGGAATTCGTGGAGGGTTTTGACGAGCTCACCCGGCTGGGTCCTGCGGTGACGATCTTCGGATCGGCCCGTACCAAGCCCGGGAGCACCCTGTACGAGAAGTGTGTGGAGACGGCCCGGCTCCTGGGGGAGGCCGGGTTCTCCATCATCACCGGGGGCGGCCCCGGCATGATGCAGGCGGCCAACCAGGGGGCTCAGCAAGCGGGAGCCTGTTCCGTGGGTTTGAACATCGAGCTCCCCTTCGAGCAGGAGGTGAACGATTTCGCGGATCTGAAGATCCACTTCCGGTACTTCTTCGTCCGCAAGACGATGTTCGTGAAGTACGCCCAGGCCTTCGTCATCTTCCCGGGGGGGTTCGGGACGCTGGACGAGCTCTTCGAATCCCTCACCCTGATCCAGACGGGGAAGATCTCGAACTTCCCGCTGGTCCTCTTCGGCTCGGAGTACTGGGGGGGGTTGCTGACCTGGCTCCGGGAAACGGTGGCGAACTCCCGAAACATCTCCCCTGTGGACATGGACCTCATCAAGCTCACCGACGATCCCAAAGAGGTGGTGGATCACGTTCTCACCCGCTACACCGAGCAGGTGAGGAAGAAGGCGGAGAAGAACGGGATCTTCGACTTGAAGCTTCGTAAGCCCGGTGAGCCGGGCGGGTGCCGGTGATCGAGTCTCCCCTGCTCCTGACGGCGGTGGTTGCTGTCGCCACCGCCCTGGCCTTCTTCCTGGATCGCCGGGTCCCTTGGCTCTCCAAGGTGGGTGCCTCCCTCCTAGCCCTGATCCTGGGGGCGGTCCTCTCGAACACGGGGTTGGTCCCGGCCTTCTCGCCCGTCTATTCGGTCATCGAAGGGCCCCTGACCTCTCTGGCCATTGCCTGGCTCCTCCTGGCCGTGAACCTCTCGGATCTGAAGGTTGCGGGGCCCCGAATGATCGCCGCCTTCTCCCTTGCCGTCCTGGGCACCGCGGCCGGGGCGATGGTGGGAGGCCTGGTCTTTTCGGGGAGCTTCGGGGAGGACACCTGGCGTCTATCGGGGGTGTTCACCGGGACCTATACCGGGGGATCGGTGAACTTTGTCGCCATCGGCCGGGGGGTGGGTCTTCCGGATTCCCTCTTCGCCGGAGCCACCGCGGCTGACGCCCTCACCACCGGGATCTGGCTGGCGGTCACCCTCATGCTTCCGGTCTGGCTCCGCCGGTTCTACCCTGCGGCGCCCTTGGAGAAGGAGCGTGAGGGGGGATCCGCCGCCATGGAGCATCCTTTTTTCGAGAGAGTACCCCTCTCCACCCTGGACCTGGGAAACCTCCTGGCGGCCGGGTTTGTCCTGGTCGTCGCGGCGGAGTGGATAAGCCGCCTCACGCCGGCGATCCCCGCTGTGCTCTGGCTCACCACCCTCGCCCTGGGGGTGGGCCACCTCAAGCCTTTCCGGAAGCCGTTGGGTGCCCTCCAACTCGGGAACCTCGCCCTCCACTTCTTTTTTGTGATCATCGGCATCCACTCCCGGGTCTCCGAGATCCTCACGGTAGGGGTGGAGATCTTCTATTTCACACTGGTGGTGGTGGGCGTTCACGGGTTGGTGGTCTTTGGAGCCGGGCGGCTCCTCGGGATGGATGTGGCATCGCTGGCGGTGGCTTCCCAGGCTGCGGTGGGGGGACCCTCCAGCGCGCTTGCCGTGGCCGTCTCCCGGGAGTGGAAGAGTCTGGTCCTGCCGGGGATCATCGTGGGGCTTCTGGGTTATGCCGTGGGCAATTACGTGGGCTTCGGTGTGGCCTATCTGATGAGGGGAATGGGGGTAGGACTCTAGGGATCCGTGGACTATCTTTTTTTCCTGGCCAGAGGCATGACAGCTGGGCCCTTGACTGGCCCCCGCATTTCGTACGAGCGCATCGGTGCTACCTGCCGGAAGGCGGGCCCGGCGCCTTTTCTGCCTCCGCCTGAAAGGGCTTGAGGCGGAGGTAGATAACGTGGCCGAAGCAGGAGAGAAAGCTCCGGGGGGGTACGCTCCCAGGGGGAAGAACACCGGGGTGGTCAAGCCCAAGGGAACCTCACGCATTCGGGCGCACGACGACCTCCAGACCATCGAGATCAAGGCCCGAAAGCCGGGTTGGCTGAAGGTCAGGTCACCCGGGGGTCAGAACTACCTGCGTCTCCAGCATCTCATGCGGACCCAGTCCCTCCACACGGTGTGCGAGGAAGCCGCTTGTCCGAACATCGGGGAATGCTGGGAAGCGGGGACCGCCACTTTCATGATCCTGGGGGATGTCTGCACCCGGGCCTGCAAGTATTGCGGGGTGGCTCATGGCCTGCCATCGACGCTGGATACCGAGGAACCCCAACGCGTCGCCGATGCGGTGGAGGCCATGTGCCTGGAGCACGTGGTCATCACCAGCGTGAACCGGGACGAGCTCCCGGACGGGGGGGCCGGGATCTACGCGGAGACGATCCGGCAGATCCACCAGAGGGTGCCGGGGTGCTCGGTGGAGGTCCTGATCCCGGATTTCAAAGGGGACGAAGATGCCCTTCGGGCGGTGGTGGAGGCCAAACCGGAGATCCTGGGCCACAACCTGGAGACGGTGGAGCGCCTCCATCCGGAGGTTCGACCGGGCGGGCGATACTGGCGCTCCATCTCGTTCCTGGGAGCCGCGAAGAGGATGGATCCCGGTTGCCTTACCAAGACGGGGATCATCCTGGGGATGGGGGAAGAATCGGACGAGGTCCGGCAGGCCATGGCCGATGTACGGAAGGCCGGGGTCGACATCCTGACTCTGGGGCAATACCTGCGCCCGTCCGCTGCCCACATTCCCGTGGCCCGCTGGGTGGGCCCAGAGGAATTCGCCCGGTGGAAGGTGTTTGGGGAGAAGGAGATGGGGTTTGCCCATGTGGAATCGGGACCCCTGGTTCGATCCAGCTACCATGCCAAAGAACAGGCGAGGCGGGTGGAGGCTGGTGGACCGGGCTCCCTTCAGACGGTCCTGGAAGCCGACATTCCGGCTCCCGGGGAGGTCCTTTCCGGCATGGTTCAACTCGCGATGGGGAGACCGGGTGGCCGGGAGCAAGGGGGGGGATCGTGAGGGGGGAGGCGAGAGCGGCCGACGCAAAGAGCGAAGGGGCCCCTCAGACCGATCGCCCCAACGGGGCAAGGAAGAGGGGGAAGGCCGGAGGGCCAAAGGATCCGGAAAGCGGGGTCGGAGCTGATCTCCTCCAGGGTTTCTCCCGGAATGACCTCCTGGGAATCCTGGGTCGGATGCTCCTCTACCGCCGTTTCGAAGAGAAGGCGGAGGAAGCCTACGCCATAGGGAAGATCGGCGGATTCTGTCATCTCCACATCGGCCAGGAAGGGGCCGCCGAGGGATGCATCGGGCCCCTTCGGGCCAACGACTACGTCATCAGCGGCTACCGGGAGCATACCCAGGCATTGGCCAAGGGGGTCGATTCCCGCCTGGTCATGGCGGAGCTCTTCGGACGAAGCGCCGGGGCGTCTGCCGGGAAGGGTGGCTCCATGCACATCTTTGGTGCGGAGCAGGGGTTCATGGGGGGCCACGGGATTGTTGGAGCCCAGACGGCCCTGGCGGCGGGGATGGGATGGGCCATTCACTACCGTGGAGAGGACCGGGTTGTCGTCTGTTTCATGGGGGATGCCGCCGTCAACCAGGGGGCGCTTCATGAATCCCTGAACATGGCGGCCATCTGGAAGCTCCCGGTGATCTACGTGGTGGAAAACAACGAGTACGGGATGGGTACGGCCTTCCACCGGATCTCGGCCACGGAGATCAAGGATCGGTCCGGTGCCTACGGGATCCCTGCCACGGTGGTGGACGGGCAGGATGTCCTGGTCACCTGGCGGCATTTCGAAGCCCTGGCGGAGGATGTGAGGAGGAGGGGTGGGCCCCGTTTCGTGGAGGTAAGGACCTACCGCTTCCGGGGCCATTCCATGTCGGACCCGGTTTCTGGTACCTACCGCTCCAGGGAGGAGGTGGCCGAGCGTACGGAACAGGCCGATCCCATCAAGATCCTGAGAGATCGGCTCTTCGGTGCGGAGTTGCTTACCCAGGAGGAGCTGGAGTCCCTGGACCGGGAGGCCAGGAGACAGGCGGATGGCGCGGTGGAGTTCGCCGAGGCGGCCCCCCTTCCCGAGCCTTCCACTCTCTACTCCCATGTGTACTCCCAGATCAACGAGCATGGCCGGCTCTTCTTCGACGGAAGAGATCGTTGAATGGCAGAGATCACTTATCGAGAAGCGCTGAACCAGGCGTTGGCGGAGGAGATGGAGCGGGACGATTCCGTCTTTCTCATGGGCGAGGAAGTCGCGGAGTACGACGGTGCCTACAAGGTGTCCAAGGGGTTGCTGGACAGATTCGGTGACCGGCGGGTGGTGGACAGTCCCATCAGCGAGCTGGGATTCACCGGTCTTGGGGTGGGGGCAGCGATGGTGGGGCTCCGCCCCGTCATCGAGTTCATGACCTTCAATTTCTCCATCCTGGCCCTGGATCAGGTCATCAACTCCGCGGCCAAGATGCTCTACATGTCCGGGGGGCAGATCAACCTGCCCATCGTCTTCAGGGGGCCGAACGGGGCCGCATTGCAGCTCGCCGGCCAGCACTCCCAGGCCTGCGAGGTATGGTACGCGCATGCGCCGGGGATCAAGGTGGTGAGCCCAGGAACACCGGCGGACGCCAAGGGGTTGATGAAGGCCGCCATCCGGGACAACGACCCGGTGGTGGTGCTGGAAGGGGAGCTTCTCTACAACGTGCGGGGAGAGGTGCCGGAGGGGGAACACATCGTGCCCCTGGGGTTGGCGGACCTGAAGAGGGAGGGGGGGGACGTCTCCATCATCACCCATGGGAAGATGATCCACCTCGCCCTCCAGGCGGCTACGAAGCTGGCCAAGGAGGGAATCGAGACCGACGTGCTGGACCTGCGCTCCCTCAGACCACTGGACGCCGACGCCATCCTGGCTTCGGTGCGCAGGACCAACCGAGCCGTCTACCTTGAGGAGGGGTGGCCCTTTGGCGGCGTGGGGGCCCAGGTCGCGGCCATGATCCAGGAGGAGGCCTTCGACCACCTGGATGCGCCGGTGCTGCGGGTGACCCAGGCCGACGTGCCCATGCCCTACGCCAAGAACCTGGAGCAATTGGCCAAACCCGGGGTGCAGCGGGTGGTGGATGCCTGTCACCGGGTCCTTTACCGCAACCATTCCCGAAAGGGTTCCTGACCGCCATGGCGACGAAGGTGCACATGGAGGCGCTCTCCCCCACCATGGAGGAGGGGCAGCTCGTACGGTGGCTGAAGGCCGAAGGTGACGCTGTTTCGAACGGGGAGATCCTGGCGGAGATCGAGACGGACAAGGCCACCATGGAGTTGGTGGCCCGGGGGGACGGTGTGCTCCGGAAGGTTCTCCTGAGGGAGGGGGGTACGGCTCCGGTGGGGGCCGTCATCGGGGTGATTGCCGGAGCGGACGAGGACATCGGCGGGATGGCGGCAGGGGAGGGGGGGGAAGGGGCGACCGGTGCCGCCGGCCCGCCAGAGGCGGAAGCGCCCGAACCGGCCGGGGCAGAGGCAGGGGAAGGGGCCGCGCCAGGGCCGCCGGAGTCTCCCCAGGAGGGGGCTCGGGTCAAGGCCTCCCCCCTCGCCCGGCGGTTGGCCGAAGAGGCCAACCTGGACCTGCGGTCCCTCCACGGCTCGGGACCCGGGGGACGGGTCGTCAAAAGAGACGTGGAAGATGCGAAGGTGGGTGGGTTCGCATCAGTGACCGGCGGCCCGGCTCATGGCGGCACGGCCGGGTCCGCTCCGGCTCCAGCCGTGGCTGCGGCAGGCACTCCCGCCCCTCCCGGCGTGGATTTCGAGGATCTTGCCCTCTCCCAGATGCGGAAGACCATCGCCAGGAGGTTGGTGGAGTCCATGAGCCCCGTCCCCCACTTCTTCCTCCGCGTCTCGGTGGACATGACCCGGACGGTGGAGGCCCGGAAGCGGGTGAACGCGCTCCTCGAGAGGGACGGGGAGAGGATCTCCCTGAACGATTTCATCCTCAAGGCCACCGCTCAGGCTCTCGCCCGGCATCCGGAAACGAACTCCCACTGGAACGGGGATTCGGTCCGGCGCCACTACCGGGTGCACCTGGGGGTGGCAGTGGCGGTGGAGGATGGCCTCATCACCCCGGTGGTGAGGGACGCCCACCTGAAGGGGCTGGTCCGGATCAGCCGGGAGGTGCGGGAGCTGGCGACCCGGGGGCAGGAGAAGCGGCTTCGACCCGAGGAATACACCGGCTCCACCTTCTCCGTCTCGAACCTGGGGATGTTCGGCATCCACGAGTTCACCGCCGTGATCAACCCGCCGGAGGGCGGGATCCTGGCGGTGGGCGGCGTGGAGGACACTCCGGTGGTGGAAGGGGGACAGGTGGTGGTGAAGCCCATGATGAAGGTGACCATGAGCTGCGATCATCGGGTCATCGACGGGGCCACCGGAGCCCGTTTCCTCCAGACCCTGAAAGCCATGCTGGAGGAGCCAGGGGCGATTCTGGTGTAGGCTCTCTTGCCGGCTCAACCGGTACGCCACCTTGATGTGGACCTGTGATTGACCCGGAGGCTCATGGATACCGTTCTTCCGGGTCGCGACCGCAGGGACCCGGGGAACCTCCGGGATCCTGCGGGGATTACGAGGACGGCTCCCTACACAAGGAGGGGTACATGACCTGCAACATGGGCCAGGGCGATCGGATCTTCCGGGGCCTCCTGGGATTGGCGATCCTGGGCGCCGGGTTCTACTTCCAGAGCTGGTGGGGGCTGGTGGGCCTCGTACCCCTGGGGACGGCCTTCATGGCCTGGTGCCCCTTCTACGTGCCGTTCAAGATCGATACCGGGTACGTGAAGAAGTAGGTCGGCCCCCCCTGGCGCCCATGGGCTGGAGCACCCCGGGGGTGGGAGCCACCGCTGCCGGGGTTCGGGGGAGGAATGCTCCGAGCCCGGACCTCTCCTCCCGTCCCCGGCAGTGCGCGTATTGGTGTGATGAGCACCCTCCACCCCGGCAGGATGACCGTACCCATGCAGTCCATCACCCAGCGCGTAGCCGCCGAGCTCGCCATTTCCCCGCACCAGGTGGCCGGTGCTCTGGGCCTCTTCGGGGAAGGGGCCACCCTCCCCTTCATAGCCCGGTACCGGAAGGAGGCCACCGGAGGACTGGACGAGGTCCAGCTGCGGGACGTGCGCGACCGGGCCAGGTACCTGGAGGAGATGGAGGAGCGCCGCGCGGTCATCCTGGCCTCCATCGAGGAACAGGGGAAGCTCACCCCGGGACTCCGGGCCCGGATCGAGGCGGCGGACACCAAGCAGGCGCTGGAGGACCTGTACCTTCCCTACCGGCCCAAGCGCCGCACCCGGGCCACCATTGCCACCGAGCGGGGGCTTCTTCCCCTGGCCGACCTCCTCTGGGCGGGGGAGGTGAACGATGCCGGGGCCAGGGCCAGGGCCCAAGCCTTTGTCTGCCCTGAGAAGGAGGTGCCCGACGTGGAGGCGGCCCTCCAGGGCGCCCGGGACATCCTGGCTGAGCGGGTGGCGGAGGAGGCTGAGTTGAGGGGCGGGATCCGCAACCTCACCCGAAGGAAGGGTGTCCTCTGGGCCCGCATCCTGAAGGGAAAGGAAGACAACCCCGGCGCGACCCGCTTCCGGGATTACTTCGACCATACCGAGCCCGTCACCTCGGTTCCCAGCCATCGCATGTTGGCGATCCGGCGGGGGGAAGCCGAAGACATCCTCCGGTGGAGCATCGAAGCGCCGGAAGAGGAGGCGATGACCCTGGTCCGAACCCGGGCCCTGGAGGGGCGCGCGGCGCGGGAGGAGATGGGGAGGGTGGCCGAGGATGCCTACAAACGCCTCCTGAAGATGGGGGTCGAGGTGGATCTGCGCCTGGAGCTCAAGGAGTCAGCCGAGGAGGAGGCCATCCGTGTCTTCGGAGTGAACCTGGAGCAGCTTCTCCTTCAACCGCCGGCGGGAGAGAAGTGCGTCATCGGCCTCGATCCCGGGTTCCGGACCGGGGTGAAAGTGGCCGTGGTGTCCCGCACAGGGGCCCTGGTGGCTACCGCCACCCTCTTCCTTCACCAGGAGGATCGGTTCCGGGCAGGGTTGATGGGCCTGCTGGAGCGGCACAAGCCCGAGATGGTGGCCATAGGGAACGGTACCGCCTCCCGGGAGACGGAGACGCTCGTGAAGGCGGTGGTGGGTGCTCGCTCCGGCGAGTGCCCGGTGGTGGTGGTGGTGAACGAGGCCGGTGCCTCGGTCTACTCGGCCAGCGATGTGGCCCGGGAGGAGCTGCCGGAGGTGGACGTTTCCCTACGGGGCGCGGTGTCCATCGCCCGCCGTCTCCAGGATCCGCTGGCGGAGCTGGTGAAGATCGACCCCAAATCCATCGGTGTGGGACAGTATCAGCATGACGTGAACCAGCCCCGGCTCAAGGCTCGGCTGGACGAGACCGTACAGCTCTGCGTGAACAGGGTGGGAGTGGAGGTGAACACCGCCTCGGCGCCCCTCCTCTCCTACGTGGCGGGGATCGGTCCCACGCTGGCCAGGAACATCATCGACTTCAGGGACACCCGGGGTGGGGTGAGCTCCCGCGGGGACCTGTTGGAGGTGCAGCGCCTCGGTCCGAGGGCTTTCCAGCAGGCGGCGGGGTTCCTGAGGGTGAGGGGAGGTGTCCATCCCCTGGATGCCACCGCCGTTCACCCGGAGCGCTATTCGGTGGTGGAGCGCATGGCGGCGGAGCTGGGTACGGACGTAGGGGGGTTGGTACGCAACGAAGCACTTCTGGGGAGGCTCGAGGGCCAGCTTCCCCGTTATGTCAGCGGGGATGTGGGGCTCCCCACCCTCCGTGACATCCTGGAGGAGCTGCGCCGGCCCGGCCGGGATCCCCGGGAGGCCTTCGAGGCCCCCGCCTTCCGGGACGACGTAACGGAGCTCCGGCACCTGAAGCCGGGTATGATCCTGGAGGGGGTGGTCACCAACGTGGCGGCGTTCGGCGCCTTCGTGGATGTCGGCGTCCACCAGGACGGCCTGGTGCACATCTCCCAGCTTGCCGACCGCTTTGTCCGAGACCCCAACCAGGTGGTCCAGGTGGGCTCGAAGGTCCGGGTCACGGTGATGGAGGTGGACCTGGAACGGAACCGGATCGGGTTGAGCATGAAGTCGAACCCGGAGCCAAGGGGGGTGCGAAAGCCATCTGGATCCCAGGAAGGCGGCCAGGGCGGAGGGCGCGAGGCCACGCGCCAGACCTCCGTTCCGCTCCCTAGAACCCCCCTCCCCCTCCCCCTCCGAACCCGCCGCCGCTGAAGCCGCCGCCCCCGCTGAACCCGCCCCCGCTGAACCCCGATCCCCCGGTGCTCCGGGGCTGGGAGGCCATGACCGTGCCGGCGTGGGAGGTCAGGCTGGAGAGGTTGCTCACGAAGATCCCGGTCCTGAAGGTGGAGTAGGGGTGGCGGCCCACGTACCACTGGGGCGGCTCCGTGTAGATGTCCTGGAATGCCTTCGCCCAGCGGTCCTCCACCCCCAGGGCCATGGCGAAGGGGAGGAAGGTCTCGAACATCTCCGGGGAGGTGATCATCCTCTTGAACCGGTCCGACTCCACCCGGTTCAGGAACTCCTGGAAGCCGAGGATCCCTTCCAGGGTTCTGGTTCCCTGCTCCGTTCGGGCGGGCATGAAGATGCCGAAGCCCAGAATGGGCAGGGCGAAGAGGATTCCGGCGATGAGGGCCGAGAGGGAGGAGGTCATGAAGAGGCTCGCCAGGAGCTGGAACCCTGGGATGGCCAGGCCGAAGGAGACCACGCCGATGGCGATGAAGGCCCCCAGGACCCTGTCCGGACGGTGCCGGTAATACCCGGCCTGCTTCAGCCCGGAGAGGAGGTCGTCCTTGATGGCGGAGAGGGTCTTGTAGAACTCGTTCTTCAGGTCCGAGAGCTCCGTCTCCTCCAGCACTCCCGAAGGCCCGAAGACACCCTCGAGGAACTCCCGTTCGTGGGACTTCAAGCCAGCCCACTCCTCGGAGCCCTTCAAGCGCACGAAGCGGTATTCCGTATCCTGGAAGACCTTCAGCAGCCCCTTCTTTTCCATCTCCTCGATTCGGAGGAAGCCCCTCACCGCCAGGTCCACCAGGGTTGCGGTGATGTCCCTGGGATCGGGAGAGTTGTCCACCAGGGTTCCGACCTCGGCCGGCGTCAGCCCATCCGGGGGCTCGTAGGCAGGGGCGATGGCCCGGCGCTCAGGGTCCCTCCCCCATCTCCTCCAGACCCAGAACATGGTAAGGAAGCTCAGGATGGGGAGGAGTAGGAGCCAGTTGGCCCGCAGGAAGAACTCCACCTTCTTCAACACTCCGGGGCGGGCCACGACCCCCGGGTCCCACCCCACGACCACGGTCAACCCCTCCCTGAAGTCCAGACCCCGGGTGGTCTCGAAGAGGAAACCGTCCTCGGTTTCGTCGATCCGGGCATCCTGGGCCGAGGCGCCGTATGCCCCCGAGAAGGCAGTAGCCCGGAGCCCCGTTACGGCGTCCGGGAGCTTGACCAGGGCCGAGGCCGAACGAATGGGCACGTCCCATTCGTTCCCGGTGGCGTTCCAGTACAGCTCGTCGTGCTCCTCGAAGAACTTGAGGGCATTGGGGATGGTGTAGCGCAGGGTGATGGTGCGGGTGACATCCTGGGCCCCGGGAACCCAGATCTTCACCTTCCGGGAGGCTCCCTCCTGTTCCATCTCCGTCTGGAGTTGCTGCCCCGACTCGTCCGTCACCGATTCCATATGGAGGAAGAGGCGGAAGCCGAACCCCTGGGGGGTCTCATACTTCACGGGAATCGTACGTTGGAGTCCGTTCCAGCTTCCGTTGAAGCGGACCCGTATGGACTCCATGACCCGGATGGATGCATCCTCCCGGACCTCCACGGTCACGTCGAAGCGCTCGATCTCGATACTCCTCTGGGCCGTGAGGCCTCCCGGGGTGAAGGCCTTCCCCAGGAGGGCGACGGCGAGGAGGAGGGGGGGGAGAAGGGGGGCGCTGGGGAAGACGGAACGTCGATGCCTCATGACGTACTCCGGAGCGATGGGTGCTGGGAGGGGAGGGGGGTTCGCATCGGGTCCTCGCGCCGGACCACACCCTCCAACAGGCGAACGAATACCTCGGGGGCGATCCTGACCCACTTCCTGAAACTCTCCCCGGGGCGGGGGTCCCAGGACCCAAGGGCGGGAATGAAATCGGTGAGGTCGAAGTCGTTGCGCCAGACCGCCACCCCGGCCCGCCGGGCGTCCAGGGCGTTGGCGTGCTGCTCCACATGATTCGCGGTGGGGACCACCATGACGGGCTTTCCCAGGAAAGCGGCCTCACAGACCGACTCGAAGCCCGCGGTGCTGGTGAAACCCTTGCAGGTGGCCAGGAGATCAAGGAACGCTCTGTCGTCCAGCCGATGGTAGGTCATCCCCGGCCTTGGGGAGAAGATGGGGGGCGCGTCCCGTTTGTCCCAGAAGCAGTGGAGTTCCACGGCGGAGTGGGCCTCCTGCCACCGGTCCAGTTCCCCGCCGTACCCGGGGTTTAGCACGTAGGCCAGGATGTGGCTACCCGTGGTGGGTTCCCGGCACAGCACCTCTTCCCGCAGGAGGGGAGGCACGACCCGTATCCGCCGATCCGGAATGTCGGGGAGCGGGGTAAAGGAAAGGGCCAGGTTCAGGGCGGCGGACGGAGCCGTGAGTCGGGTGAAGGTGCGGGCCATGGCCACCTCGAAGGCCGATCCGTCCGGGAGGGGGAGCTGTGGGTGGAAAAAGAGGAACTGATGGCCCACGGCCACCACGGGGATGTCCGGCCGATAGAGGCTGGTGTACACTCCTCCTAGCGGCTCGTAGAAGTTCACCAGCAGATGAGGCCGGTATCCCATGAGGTCCCTGTGAAGGACCGAGGCATGAGACCGATATCGGGGGATCCTCCGGAGGGACTGGAAGAAGCTCGCCCATGGCCTGACCCCCTTGCGGCTCCGATCCAGGACGAACGCCGGGGAGAGATAGGTGTGGAGGGGGGTGTTCAGGCGGGCTCGGAAGAAGCCGGGGATGGGGCGCTCAGGGTTCTCCCCCATGAAGGCTGCCACCACCTCGTGACCGGCGCCTTCGAGGATACGCTTGAGGGCGAGGGCCTGGGTCATGTGACCTCTGCCCTCGCCCTGGATGAAGAACGCTATCCGCAAGAGCCCGGCCTCACCCGAAGCTGACCTTGGGTACCTCCCCCTCTCCCTCCCCGATTTCGAAGAACTCCCTCGCAGAGAAGTTGAATGCCTTGGCGAGAATGTTGGAGGGAACCTGGGCGATCTTGGTGTTGTAGTCCCTGACCACGGCGTTGTAGTAGCGCCGAGCCTGTTGGATTCCGGTCTCCAATTCCTTCAGGGTCTGTTGGAGGTCCTTGAAGTTCTCGGCCGCCTGCAGCTGGGGGTAGGCCTCCGAGAGGGCGAAGAGGGACTTGAGGGTTCCCGTGAGCAGGTTCTCCGCCTGGGCTTTCGCCTCCGGGCCCCGGGCGGACATGGCGGCGGAGCGTGCGGTGATCACGGCTTCCAGCGTTTCCCGCTCGTGACCGGCGTACCCCTTCACCGTTTCCACGATATTGGGGATCAGGTCATGGCGGCGTTTCAGTTGGACGTCGATGTCGGCCCAGGCTCCGTCCACCTGCACACGCATTTTCACCAGGCCGTTGTACATCATGACCCCGACGACCAGGACGGCGGCAGGGATGATCAGTTCCCAGGGCATACCAGTGCTCCTGCTCTGATGGGGAAGGGAAACCAGGTGCCCGAGCTACCGGAGGGGAGAATAGGACCCGGATGGTCTTGATGCAAAGGAATACGTGCCCGCGTGGCCCCCCCTTCACCTTCCGTTCGGGTTTGCGCCGGGGTAACTTCTTCTCCTCCATTCACCTGTCGGGTCCTCGGTCTTTCCGGTCCCTTCTCGATGGCCGGGGGTGGCTCCGAAAGCCCGAGCCGGAAAGGTGTCTGGTGTTGCGGTGGTAGGGGAATGGAACTCGGAAATTCGACCCTGCGAGGTGAAGCGTGGCCGGGAGCGGAAACAGCTTTGACCTGATCATCATCGGGAGTGGCCCCGGTGGGTACGTGGCGGCCATCCGGGCGACGCAGCTCGGCATGAAGGTGGCTTGCGTGGAGAGCGGGAAGCTGGGCGGCGTGTGCCTGAACGTGGGGTGCATCCCCACCAAGGCCCTCCTGTCCAGCGCCCTCTTCGTGAACGAGATGAAAAACGCCCAGGGCCACGGCGTTGCCATGGAGGGCGTCAAGGTGGAGCTCGGCCCCGCACAGGAGCGGAGCCGGAAGGTGGCGGACCAGCTCAACAAGGGTGTGGGACACCTCTTCAAGAAGAACGGCGTCACCCACATCCAGGGGTTGGGACGCCTTCTGGAAACGGGAAAGGTGGAGGTCGAGGCTTCTGATGGCGGAAGGGCGACCTACGAGGCCTCCCATATCATCATCGCCACCGGGTCCCGGCCCAGGGACCTTCCCATGCTCAAGATCGACGAGGGAAGGATCTGGTCCTCCACAGGTGCGTTGATGCAGAAGGAGGCTCCCCCGTCCCTGGCGGTGGTGGGGGCGGGTGCGGTTGGGATGGAGTTCGCCGACATCTATGCCACCTACGGTTCCGAGGTCCACATCATCGAAATGCTGGACCGGGTCCTCCCCCTGGAGGATGGGGAGTGCTCCGCCGCCGTGGCCCGGAGCTACAAGAAGAGGAAGATCCGGATCCGGACTTCGACCACCGTGCTCGCTTCGGAAATGACGGAGACTGGGGTCAGGCTGACCCTCAAGGACAAGGACGGGAAGGAAGACGTCCTGGAGGTGGCGAGGGTGCTCTCCGCGGTCGGACGGGTGCCCAACACGGAGGGACTTGGGCTGGATGCCGTGGGGATGAAGCTGACGGAGAGGGGCGGCTTCATCCAGGTGGACCCGCAGATGAGAACGAACGTGGCGGGGGTCTATGCCATCGGCGACGTGGCGGGTCCCCCTCTTCTGGCGCACAAGGCCTCCCACGAGGGGATCGTGTGCGTGGAGCACATCGCGGGGCAGGGCCACGGGACCGTGGACTACGGGAACATCCCCAGTTGCACCTATGCCCACCCGGAGGTGGCCTCCGTCGGCCTCACGGAGGAGCAGGCGAAGGAGCAGGGCCACGAAATCGAGGTCGGCAAGTTCCCCTGGGTGGGGATTGGCCGGGCCGTGGCGGCGGGAGACACCGACGGGTTCATCAAGGTGGTCCGGGACAAGAAATACTCCGAGATCCTGGGGGCCCACATCGTGGGGCCACACGCCACGGAGCTCATCGCCGAATTCGTGGTGGGCCGCCACCTGGAGGCCACTGTGGAGGAGATGGAGAAGGCCATGCACCCCCACCCCACCCTCTCCGAGGGAGTTGCCGAAGGAGCGCTGGCGTCCCTGGGCAGGGCCATCCACGTCTAGGCCCTGGCAAGGGAGGATGGCTCAGGCCAGCCCCCGAAGGCCTGGGTTCTCCAGGGGGCACCCGGTTCCTCCTGTCGCCCGGGCGGGGAACCGGAAGGACCGGATGGGGTTCTTTGGATTTCAGGCGCTGTTCCTGCCGTGAGCGTTGGCTCCTTTGACCACCGGTATGGGGGTGACCCAGTGAGGGAAGAGGCAACGGTGGAGGAATGGGTTGACCATCCCGCTCCCCGAGACTGGTCCGAAGAGGAGGAACGGGCTCTTCGCCTCTGGATTTCCCTGGCTCGCTGCTATGCGACGTTTTCCCGGGCCGTGGCCTGCAAGGTGGCCGAGTACGACCTCACGGCACCCCAGTTCGGGGTCCTTGAGGCCCTGTACCATAAGGGCCCCCTCTCCCTGGGGGACCTGGCGGAGAAGCTCCTGGTGACGGGGGGGAACGTGACCTACGTCATGGACCGTCTTGAAGCCCAGGGGCTGGTGGCAAGGGAACGGTCCGGGGACGACCGCAGGGTGGTGAGGGCTCACCTGACCACAAAGGGGAGAGCCACCATCGAAGCGGTCTTTCCGGGCCACGTCACCTTCGTTCGAGACCTGGTGGTCGGTCTTGAAGCCCACGATCAGGAGAAGCTCCGGATGCTCCTGAAGAGGCTGGGCAAGGGAATCGCCCAGGGTGGGGGACTGGACGGGAACTGCTGACGAGGCCCAGGCCCGGGCCCGGGGGTGGAACCGGGCTCAGACCCGCACGGAAGCGGCGTCTTCGGAGGGGACCTCAATCCCCCGTATCATCAGGATCCTCACCACGGCCTCCCCGATCTTGTTGTTGGGGGTAGAGGCACCGGCGGTGATTCCCAACTCGAAGGGCCCTTCGGGCAGCCACACCCCCTCCTCCACTTCCAGGGCCTTCGGATCCAGCTCGGGCTTGTGCCTGATGGTCCCCTTCTCGGTGTCGATGCAGGTGGCGTCCTGGATGTGGTAGGTCCTGGTGTGTTGCCGGCAGATATGGGCCAGGTGATTCGTGTTGGAGGAGTTGTACCCCCCGATGACCAGCATGAGGTCGGGGGGCGCCTCCATCATCTCCAGCACCGCGTCCTGGCGCTCCTGGGTGGCGGAGCAGATGGTGCCGAAGGCCCGGTAGTGCTCTCCCGCCAGTTCCTCGCCGTAGGCCTCCACGAAAGCCTCCCGGATCTTGGCCCCGATGGCCAGGGACTCGTTGGCCAGCATGGTGGTCTGGTTGGCCACTCCGATCTTCTCCAGATCCCTTTCAGGGTCGAACCCGTCGGTCGCCTTGTCCTTGAAGTGCTCGAAGAACTCGTCCCGGGAGAGATGCCCGGGTCGCCTGGCGATGAAGTCACAGACCAGCATCGCCTCCTCCATGTCCCGGACGATGAGGTATTTCCCGCCGGGATGCTTGTTCACCTGGGAGGCCGTGGCCTTGGATTCCTCATGAGTGTATTTCCCGTGGATCACCGCCGTGAACCCGTCCCGCGCGTAGGATTCCACCCGTTTCCACACCACCAGCACGGATCCGCAGGTGGTGTCCACCAGTACGCAGCCGATCTCCTTGAGCCGGTTGAAATCCTTCAGGGTGACGCCGAAGGCGGGGATGATGACCACTTCGTCGGCGGTGATGTGATCGAGCGAGAAGTGGCCGTCGCTGTCGGGGTAGATGGACTCGATCCCCATCTCCCGCATGCGTTGGTTCACGTGGGGGTTGTGGATGATCTCCCCAACCAGGTGGATCCGCTTTCCCGGGAACTTGAGCCGGGTTTCGTAGGCATAGTCCACAGCCCGGTCCACCCCGTAGCAGAAGCCGAACTCCTGGGCCAGGCGAACGGTCACATTGCCGAAGGTCTCGGTGTAGCCACGGGCGCGAATCCTCTCCACCAGCACGGACTGGTACTCGGCGTCGATCAGGGGCTTCACTTCGGCCTTCAAGCCGAGGCCGCTCCGGAAATAGGTCGTTTCCATGATGTCGTGGTGCTCCCCCTGCTGGGCCCCTGGCCGGAGGGAAGGTCAGGTGCCGTTCCCCGGCGCTCCGGTCGCCGGATTAGCGAGACCCCGCCGGACCCTTCTTGTTCCCGGTTGGGTACTCCCCGTCATGTCTCTTTTCGGGCGGCTTGCTCTCCTGTTTCTGGGCGTTCCGGTCCTGGAGCTCCTCCTCCTCATTCAGATGGGGCGGTGGGTTGGGGTGTGGCCGACGGTGGCCCTGGTGCTGGTGACCGGTTTCGCCGGAGCGACCCTGGCACGCCTCGAGGGCCTGAGGGTGCTCATCCAGATCCAGGCCGCGCTGGCGCGGGGACAGCTGCCCGGCCGGGCCCTTCTCGACGGCCTGGCCGTGCTTCTGGGCGGAGCGCTCCTTCTCACCCCGGGGATCCTCACCGACCTGGTGGGGCTCTCCTTTCTCTTCCCGCTGACCCGGGGATTCCTCCTGGGCCGGATTCGCCGGAGCCTGGAACGCCATCTCAGGGAAGGGGCCGTCCGGGTCACCTACTTCGCCGGGTTCCCCGGCGCCCGCTCTCCCGGATGGGAGTCGCCGGACCGGACCGGTGAGATCGTCGTCGAGCCTTCCGATACCCAAGATCACGGAGGGTGAGGATCGCCCGGCCTGGCGTGATGTCCCGTGCCCTCTCCGGAGGGGCCTGGAAAAGCTGCGGCCACCTGCCTAGTTTCATCTTCCTTTCAGCATAAGCGCACCTCTTCCCGGATGAGACCTGCCATGGATCACCGCATGGGCTTCCTGGAGCGGCTCCTGGACTCCCCTGGCCCCTCGGGTTTCGAGACCCGGCCCTCTGCGGTTTGGAGGGAGGAGGCGGAGAGCTTCGCCCAGGAGGTGTGGACCGACGTCACCGGCAACTCCATGGCTGGCATCAATCCGGGGGGGAGCCCGCGTGTGATGATGGCCGGCCATATCGACGAGATCGGTCTCCAGGTCACTCATGTGGACGAGCAGGGCTTCCTCTTCTTCGACGTCATCGGGGGGTGGGACTCCCAGGTCCTGGTGGGGCAACGGGTGCGGGTGCTGGGTACGGAGGGTGCGGTGCCGGGGGTGGTGGGAAAGAAGCCGATCCACCTCCTCAAGCGGGAAGAGAAGGAGAAGGTGACGCAGGTCAAGGAGCTCTGGGTGGACCTGGGTACCTCCAGTGCCCAGGAGGTCCGGGACCTTGGCGTAAGGGTGGGAGACCCCATGGTCCTGGCTGCCGGCCTGGTACGGTTGGCCGGAGATCGCATCGCCAGCCGGGCCATTGACAATCGCATCGGAGCTTTCGTGGTCCTGGAGGCTTTGCGTCTCCTCGCCGCGGATCCGCCCGGCGCGGCGGCTTATGCGGTGGCAACGGTCCAGGAGGAGATTTCCTACCTCGGGGGGGGGGCCAGATCCAGCGCCTTTGCCCTCGAGCCGGACGTGGCCCTGGTGGTGGACGTCACGTTCAGCACCGATGTTCCCGACATCGACAAGAAGGAGCTAGGGGATCACAAGGTCGGCGGGGGTCCGGTCCTGAGCCGGGGGTCCGCGAATCATCCGGTGGTCTTCGATGGGTTGGTGGCTGCGGCGGAAGCGGAGGGGATCCCCTTCACCTTGCAGGCCGCTCCCCGGTCCACCCGGACCGACGCCGACGGCATCCACCTGGTCCGTTTCGGGGTACCCACCGGGCTGGTCTCCGTGCCCAACCGGTACATGCACTCCCCCAACGAGGTCGTGAGCCTCGGGGACCTGGACCGGGCGGCACGCCTCCTGGCGGCTTTCGTGCGGCGGCTTGGACCGGGTGCGGACTTCACCCCAAGCTGAGGGATGGGGGGCGGGAGTGCCGGGGCCTGACAAGGTGCAACAGGTCTTGATTCCCGGTCGTTCCTTGTATTAGTTGAAGTGCTCTGCCTCAAGAGGAGCCAGCGCAGCCGGGCCCAAAAAGGATGGAAGGGAATGCTCGAGACGAGAGAGATGGTGAAGGAAATCCAGGAGATGAGGGAGGACGGATTCCTCTCCGACGCCCTTCTCCGGTATGCGGTGCGGAGCCTCAAGGGGGCAGATGAGCGTTTCGATTGGGTGGGCGCTTTCCTGGTGACCCCCGATGGAGCCGACGTCTGGCTCCACAACTACGTGGGTCCCCGCACCGAGCATGCGAAGATCCCGGTGGGGCAGGGCATCTGTGGGACGGCGGTGGCCCAGAAGGCCAATCAGAACGTCCCGGATGTGGCCGAGGCGGAGGCCTACATTCCCGCCAACCCTTCCACGGCTTCGGAGATGGTTGTGCTCATCCGGGCGGGGGATGAGATCTTCGGCCTGATCGATGTCGAATCCATGGAGCCTGCTGCCTTCACGGACGCCGATCAGGACGCCATCGGCATGGTGGCGGACAAGTTGGCGGAGCAACTGATGGCGGAGCGGCGCTAACGGCCTCAGTCCAGGGCGGTGGAGGCCCACCCCGGGATGTCCCCGGGAAGGCCTTCATGGTGACTCGGATCGAGCCCCGTGTCGTGAAGGCCGGCAACTCCGGCCCCTTCACGTTGGATGGGACCCGGACCTATCTCGTCGGGGAGGAAGAGGTAGCGGTGATCGATCCGGGTCCGGACGAGGAAGAACACGTCCGGGCCCTTTCCCATTCCCTTCAGGGGGCCCGCGTGGTCAAGGTCCTCCTGACCCATGCCCATCGGGACCACGGGGGCGCTGCCCGGGCCCTTTCAGAACGCCTGGCCGTTTCCGTTCTCGGTCCCCCTTCCGCGGGAGCGCGGTTCTTTCCGGAGGAAGGCGAACGCGGTGGCTCCCCTCAGGAAGGGACGCCGGGTTTCCGGGCCCTGAGGGAGGGTGACGTGGTTTCCACCGATCAGGGGAGCCTGGTGGTGATGGAGACACCGGGCCACACCGCAGATCACCTCTCCTTTCGGTGGCCGGCCGCGGGTGCCGTCTTCGTGGGGGACCTCCTGCTGGGCCGGGGCGCCACCACCTGGTTGGGGGAATACGCGGGGTGCGTCGGGGACTACCTGGCCTCTCTCCGGCGGGTGCGAGCTGTGGGACCGGGTATCCTCTACCCTTCCCATGGGCCGCCGATCACGTCTCCCGAGAACACCCTGGACCGCTTCGACAGTCACCGCCGAAAGAGGTTGGCACAGGTGGAGGAGGCCCAGAGGGTTCACCCCCTGGCCACTCCGGACGAGCTGGTTTCCCTGGTCTATGGTGCCGGTCTTGAGGGAGGGGTGCTCCTGGCAGCCCGCGCGAGCGTGGAGGTGATGCTCCACCACCTCCGGGGTGATGGACCTCCCGAGTAAGGCGTTCTGTCCAGGGCTGCCGCCTCCCGGGGGCGAGGGCACCGGCTCGGTTGCTCCCGCCGAGGCCCGGGTGGTATCCTCCTTCCGGCACCACACCAGCTCCTCCCTGGCCCGCAAACCCTGCACGTGGGGAAAGCCCTTGCCGGACAGCCTGCCCTCCCAGGTCCTGAGCGAGCTCTGCTCGGCCGTCGGGCCCGAATGGATCATCACCGACCGGGACCGGCTCCTGGTGTACGAAGCGGATGCCCAGACCGCCCACAGGTCCCGGCCTCGGGCCGTGGTCCTCCCCCGGACCACCGAGGAGGCCGCGAGCGTTTTCGGCATCCTTCATCGGAACGGGATTCCGGTGGTGCCTCGGGGGGCCGGGACGGGTTTGTCCGGAGGGGCGCTGGCTCTTCGGGGTGGGGTGGTGGTGGGTACCTCCCGGATGAACCGGATCCTGGAACTGGATCCCGAGAACCGTCGCGCCCTTCTGCAATGCGGGGTCGTGAACTCCCACCTTTCCGCCGCCGCGGCTCCCTTCGGCTTGTACTACCCCCCGGATCCCTCCTCCCAGACGGCGTGCACCATCGGTGGGAATGTGGCAGAGAACTCCGGAGGCCCGCACTGCCTGAAGTACGGGGTCACCACCCGGTATATCACGGGGCTCCGGGTAGTCCTGCCCGACGGGGACCTCCTCTGGCTCGGGGGTCAGGGGAAGGATTCGCCCGCCCTGGATCTGGTGGGGCTGTTCGTGGGCTCGGAAGGGTGTTTCGGATTGGCGGCCGAGGTGGAAGTCGCCCTTCTTCCCCTCCCGGAAGGGACCCGGACCCTCCTGGCCATCTTCGAACGCCTGGAAGACGCGGGCCGGGCCGTGACGGACATCATTTCCGCCGGCCTCCTTCCGGCCGCTCTGGAGATCGTGGATCGCAATACCATCCGGGCCGTGGAGGCGAGCATCTTCGCGGCGGGCTACCCCACCGACGCCGAAGCTGCCCTGGTGGTGGAGTTCGACGGGTTGGAGAGAGGGTTGGATGAGGAGGCGGAGCGGGCCGGGGAGTGTTGTGCGGCCGCAGGGGCGAGGGAGGTCCGCAGGGCCCGGACCTCGGAAGAGAGGGTAGCCCTCTGGAAGGGCCGGAAGAAGGCATTCGGGGCCATGGGGCGGCTGGCTCCCGATCTTCTGGTGCAGGATGCCACGGTGCCCCGGACCCGGCTCCCGGAGGTCTTGGCACGGATCTCCGAGATCGCGGGGCGCCATCGTCTCCAGGTTGCGAACGTCTTCCACGCCGGAGACGGCAACCTCCACCCCAACATCGTTTTCGACCGGCGTGATCCGGAGGAGACACGGCGGGTGGAGGAGGCCTCGAAGGAGATCATGATGACCTGCGTGGAGGCGGGTGGAACGATCACCGGTGAGCACGGGGTGGGATGCGATAAGCGGAAGTACATGCCCCTGGTGTTCTCAGCGGTGGAGCTGGAGGCTCTCCGGGAGGTGAAGGCGGTCTTCGACCCGCAGGGGCTCTGCAATCCCGGGAAGGTGCTACCCGACCCGGAGGAGGCTCCATGAGCGGGTCCATCCGGGCCGCCCTCGCGGACACGGTCCCTTCGGAGGCCCTGCTTCCGGAGTCGGAGGTGGGGGGGTGGAACCCCGGGGGGGGGCCGCCTGAGGTGGTGGTGGCCCCCTCGTCCGAGGAGGAGGTCTCCCTCGTCCTGGCCCGGGCCGGCCAGGAAGGGTGGCGTGTGCTCCCGGCGGGGATGGGCCGATGGCTCAAGGGGGGCGGAGCCTTGAAGGTGGATCTGGTCCTGAGCACGGTCAGGCTCCGGGGAATGCAGGAGTACGAGCCAGCGGACCTTACCTTCACCGCGTTCGGCGGGACTCCGCTCCGGGAGCTGCAGGCGGCGTTTCTGGCAAAGGGACAATGGCTTCCCCTGGACCCGCCAGGTGGGAGAGGCGGGTCCCTTGGCGCTCTGGTGGCCCTGGGGTTGGCCGGGCCGTTGCGGCAGGGGTTCGGTACGCCGAGGGATCATGTCCTGGGACTCACCCTGGTGACTGGTGACGGCCGCATTCTCCGGTGGGGTGGAAGGGTGGTGAAGAATGTGGCGGGGTTCGACCTCACCCGCTTGAGCGTCGGAAACTGGAGGTCGCTGGGGATCATCACTTCGGTTTCGGCCAGGCTCTTTCCGATGCCGGCCGAGGAGGTGACGCTGGTCCTGGCGGCTCCTGCTGCCGAAGACCTCCTGGCGACGGCCAGGGCCGTGGCGCTGTCTCCCCTCCCGGTCTCCGCCATCGAACTCCTGGACCCGCTCCCAGGAGAGGATGAGGCTCGAGCCGGGCTGGCCCTGCGCCTCCTGGGGTCCCGAGCCCAGGTGGAGGAGATGGAGACCCGGATTCGAGGGGAATGGGGGCGGGTGGGTGGGTCGCCGACCCTGGGAGCGTCGGCTATTCGGCGCTTCTCCGGGGCGGAGAGCCGCGAGTTTCAACAGGGCCTGGAGGATTGGGAGGAGGACGCCGCACTGGTGCTCCGGATGTCGCTTCTTCCCTCCCGGCTGGAGACGCTCCTGAGGGAAGCTCGTCAGCTGGCTTCCCTTCCGGGCGGGTTTCCGCCGTCGGGGAGACCGGGGCCGCCGTTGGCGGCCCACGTGGGAGCGGGGGTCCTTAGGGTGGCCATCGGGGGCCTCCCGGAAGGCGGGAAACCCCTGGACGAGTGGGTCCGAGCCCTGCAAGGCCTCAGGGAGAGGGTGCTCCGCAACGGAGGATCCCTCACCCTGAGCGTGGGCCCTGAGAAGATCATGAGAGAGGTGGGAGCCTGGGGTGCCATGGGCGCCGAGGGGAAGATCGTGGAGGGGCTGAGGCGGCAGTTCGATCCCAAGGGGACCCTGCCCCCGGGCCGATTCGCGCCTCGAGTCCCATGATCGAACACCTCCCCCCCCCAGACTGGAGGTACCCCCGGCCGGGCGGGGAGGTGCTGAGGGTCCTGCGGCCCACGGATGGGTCGCTGGTGGGGGAGCTGGCGGTGACCCACTCCGGGGACATCCCGCGACGCGTGGCCCGCACCCGCTCGGTGCAGGAGGGTTGGGCTTCCCTGGATCCGGAGGATCGGGAGCGACGCCTTGGGGCCCTGGTGGAAGCTCTCGGGCAAAGGGCCGGTGAGATCGAAGAGACCATCGTCGCGGAAACCGGGAAGCCTCGGGCAGAGGCGATCTTCGAGGTCACGGCGGTGCTGGAGGCCATCCGTTACTATCTCAAGACCTCAACGGGGTTCTTCCGCCCCCGGAGGGTTTCACCGGGTTGGCTGGTGTGGAAGAAGGCCCTGATACTCAGGGAACCCCTTGGGGTCGTCGGCGTCCTCTCACCCTGGAACTACCCTTTCCTGCTTGCTGCGATTCCCTCCCTGACGGCTCTGTTCGGTGGGAACGGGGTGGTGCTGAAACCCTCCGAATACGCCCCCTACTCAGGCCTGCTGGTAGAGGACCTGGCTCGGGACGCCGGACTCCCGGAGGCATTGGTCCAGGTGGTCATCGGTGCCGGTGCCACAGGGGAGGCCCTGGTGCGCTCAGGGGTGGACAAGGTGTTCTTCACAGGAGGGTCCTGGACCGGTCGGCGGGTGCTGGCCGCTGCCGCCGAGACCCTGACCCCGGTGGCCCTGGAGCTGGGTGGGAAGGACGCGGCCATCGTCCTGGAAGATGCCGATCTGGAGAGGGCCGCCCGGGGGATCGCGTGGGGAGCGTTCCAGAATGCGGGCCAGAGCTGTATCGGGGTGGAGCGGGTGTTCGTGGTGGAGGAGGTCTACGATGCCTTCCTGAGGGAGGTCGTGGCCCGGGTGAAGGAGATCAGGTCAGGCTCCACGCCCGGGGTGGATATCGGGCCCATGACGACCCCCCTGCAACTCAGCATCGTGGAGGAGCATCTGGCCGATGCCCTGGCTCGAGGTGGAAAGGCGTTGGCGGGTGGGGGGCGCACGGACCCGGCCTCCAATGTCCTGCGCCCCACGATCCTCACCGACCTGGATCCCGACTCCCGGGTGCTCCGGGAGGAGACTTTCGGGCCCCTCCTCCCGGTGGTGGTCGTGAAGAACGGGGAAGAGGCGGTGCGGCGGGCGAACGAGGTGCCGTTCGGACTGGGAGCCAGCGTCTGGACCCGGAACCGGAAGAGGGGGATGGAGATGGCCCGGAGGTTGAGAGCGGGGGGGGTCTGCGTGAACGATGCCCTTGTCCACTACATCGTGCCGGGTCTTCCCTTTGGTGGCCTCGGGGAGAGCGGTTTCGGGAGGAGCAAGGGAGTGGAGGGATTGGCGGAGCTCACGCGGACCCGGAGCGTGTTGGTGGACCGGTTGGGGCTGAAGCGGGAACCCTGGTGGTTTCCCTATGACCGGAGATCGGAGAGGATGGCCCGGGCCGCGCTCCTCTTCCGCTGGAAGGGTGGGGTTCCGGGACTCCTGGCTGGTCTCCGGTCCTTGTTGAAAAGGGGGAGGGGATGAACGAGTCGTGGAGGGGGAGATGACGGATCTGCTGCAGGAGTTGAAGAGACAGGAGGAGAAACTCTTCAACTGCGTGCATTGTGGATTCTGTCTCCCTGCCTGCCCCACCTATACCCGCCTTGGCAACGAGGCGGATTCCCCCCGAGGCAGGCTCCATTTCATGCGGGCGGTCGTGGAGGGGCGTCTGGATCCGGCCTCCACGGCGTTCCAGGAACACCTGGACAGGTGCCTGGGTTGTCGGGCATGCGAGTCGGTGTGTCCCTCCGGGGTGGAGTACGGGCATCTGTTGGAGGGTGCTCGGGAGGTTCTGTCACGGGCACGGCCTCCCGGCCTTCTTGCCCGGGCCCTGCCCGCCGCCATGGCGAGCCCCACCCTTCTTCCCCCCCTCATGCTCATGGCCAGGATGCTCCGGGGCACGGGAATCCCTGCCCTGGCGGCGGAGCGGCTGCCCGGAGGGGGTCTCTTGGGTCAGGTGCGATTGGGCCTTGGGATGCTGGCGGCCACAGCCTGCCCCCGGGTCCTGGATGGGGGCCGGGGGGCGGGGCGGGGATCCACCCCTCCGTCGGTGGGGCGGAGCCTTGGAAAGGGGGCCGCAACCGCGGTCCTGTTGGGGTGTGTTCAGGAGGGGCTTCTGGGGCGGGTGAACCGGGCCACGGTGAGGGTCCTGGGGGCCAACGGCTACCGTCTGGTGGAAGCGGCGGGCCAGGGGTGTTGCGGGGCCCTCCACGCCCATACCGGGGACCTGGAAGGCGCCCGGGCCCTGGCCAGGCGGAACATCATCGCCTTCGAGGAGGCGGGGGTGGAGGTGGTCGCCGTCAACGCTGCCGGGTGCGGCGCCATCATGAAGGAGTACGGCCATCTCCTGGCCCATGACCCCGAGATCGGGGAGAGAGCCTCGGCTTTCGCGGCAAAGGTCCGGGATGTATCGGAGCTGCTGGCCCAACCTGGGCTCCGGGTCGGGGGGCGGCTTTCCCTT
>JBFYZD010000059.1:0-3024 GCA_041309685.1 Gemmatimonadales bacterium
CTCCGGAGCGGAGAGGTCGAAACCGACGTTACCGTGCAGCATCGACTCGGCGGCATCCCTGAGCTCGCCGACCAGCGACTCGAGCGTGTCCGCTTCCCTTCCCTTCCTGAGGATCCGGACCGCAGCCCGAGTCTCCGTCTGAGCACGCCGGGCCAGGGTTGACACACGATCCAGTACCTCCCGCCGGATGGGGTCGGCGGCGACAGCGGGGGCGACCCTTTCCACCGACCGGAGGATGGAGGCGATGTTGGCGCCGATGCCGTCATGGAGCCGACCGGCAACTTCGAAACGCCGCCGGTGCTCGCTGATGCGCCGGTAGGTGATCCATGTCGCAACGGCAAGAACGGTCAGGGCCAGGAGAGACAGAAACCAGGAGGTGGCGTAGTATGGCCTCTCGACCACGACCGTGATTGCCAGGCCCGCATCGTTGCGGACCCCCTCCGCATCCCGGGCTGCCACGCGGAACGTGTATCGGCCCGGTCGGACCGCGGTGTAGCTCGCCTGCCTCCGATTGTCCCCATCCACCCAGTCCCCATCCAAGCCCTCGAGCTTGTACCAGTAGTGGTTCTGACCGGGGTCAGAGGAATGCAGGGCGGCGAACTCGAGGGCGAAGAAACGCTCATCGGGACCAAGCACGAGCTCCGGGCCCGGCGATAGCCGGGTCAGCGGCGCGGGCTTTCCGTGAATTCGCAGTCCGATCAACTCCACCCGAGGCTCAACACCCGGCTTCGGACGAACTCGGGCCGGATCCAGGACGGTCAAGCCGTCCTCCCCTCCGAAGAACAGCTCCCCCTGATCGTTCTTGAACACCCCGTTCGCGAAGAACCGGTTTCCGGCCAACCCCACTTCCTCCCTCAAGACCCAGAACTCCTCGGCGTCGGGATCGAAGCGGGCGATCCCGTCGTTCGTCGAAATCCAGAGGAAACCCTCGTCGTCCTCGATGATTCCCAGGACATGATCATGGGGAAGGCCGTCCTCGGTGGTGTAGATCCGGATGGAGTCGGTCTCCGGATCGAGACGGTTGAGGCCGCCTCCCAGCGTTCCAATCCAGATGTAGCCCCGTGATCCCGGGAAGAGGGTGTAGATTCGACTTTCGCTCAGCCTTCCCGGGCCGGCTTCGTAATAACGTTGATGTTGACGGGCAGAGTCGATGACCGACACTCCACCCTCGAACGCGCCGACCCAGAGCCGCCCCCGGGCATCTTCGGCGATGGGCCATACCCAGCTGCTGCCAAACCCCCACTGGCGGTCGGGCCCCCGGTACGGGTGGAACATCCCGGTGGCGGGGTCGTAGCGGGCTAGGCCTTCCTCTCCGGTTCCAGCCCATACTTCACCCGATCGGTCCACGAAGACCGAGTAGACCGCCTCGTCGTACCTCGGTCTCCCCATCGAATCGACCACAGGGACCGCCCGGGCTCTTCCGTCCCGTGGATCCAGGACCGCGACCGAGCGCCGGACCATGGCGATCCACAACTTCCCGTCCCTGTCCCGGGTCAGGTCGAACACGTTCTCCCTCTGCCACTGCCGCAGGGCGGGCACCTCGGAAAGAGAGATGAGTCCTTCTCCCACTCCAGGATCGAGTCTGTCCACGCCACCGTCGAGGGAGCCCACCCAAACGGCCCCGGCGCCGGCATCTTCTATGGCCACCACCCCATTGCCCGAGATCCCCGAGCGGATGTCCGCGGCACTCCATACCCGGCGGATGTCATGGGAAAGCGGATGCACCTTTCCGAGACCGTTCCACGTCCCGACCCATAGGATTCCGTTTCGCCCCTCCAGGAATCCCAGGATCTCACCGGCCGGAAGACCGCGTGAGCCATCTTCGGCGCCGACCCTCCGGACCTGCCCATCTCCCGAGGCCAGGTGCAGTCCCTGCCTCGTGCCGATCCAGAGCTCCCCTTTGGGACCCCTCAACACATCGTTCACCGGAATCGCCCGTCCCAGCGTCGGCTCCGGCTGCAGGCGGAACCCCGTTCCCGGGGTTCCGGCCTCGAAGCGGTACACGCCGCCCCTCGACGTCCCAAGGAAGTTGGCATCGGACCGGGAGCAGCGAAGGGAAGAGACCGGTTCGGAAACGCGGAACGCCAACTCGACCGAACCCTCAAGTCCAATCCGCCAAACCGAGCCATCGGAGAACCCAGCGAGCCCTCCCCCACCCTGGAACGCACAGACCGCACTCGTGCGCCGTCCGGTAAGGGAGTCGACGGGCATTCGGAGGAGGCTGGGCTCAGCTCCCTCCCAGGGTGCGAAGCGGACCAATCCGATGTCGGTGGCCAGGGCCAAGGCCCCACCGGAGAGAGGTAGGATCCCGGAGACCGTGCGCCCCCGCCGTTCCTCCCCTTCTCCCGAAGAGAACAGGGCCCACGGTCCCAACTCCTCCAACGGGTAGCGCACGGAGGTGCCGGCCAGGGGGTCGAACAGGTTCAGTCCGCCCCTGTCCGTCCCCACCCACAGCCGTCCCCCGGAGGCCCCGGCGATGGCCAGGACGTAGTCGTCGGAGAGAGAGGTGGGATCGTCCCGGGAGTGCTTGAAGGCAACGAAGTCCACTCCGTCGAAGCGGTTCAGGCCATCTTGTGTGCCGATCCAGAGGAAGCCGGGCTCATCCTGGTACAGGGCGTTGACCGTCCCCTGGGACAACCCCGCCTCCATGCCGTAGATGGTGAAGACGGGGTCGTTGGGGATTTGTGCCAGGAGCGGTTCTCCGCCTCCCAGACAGCACCCGGCCAGGACTAGGAGCCTCCAGGGGCTCCACCGCAGATCAGGGGACCCCCAGGACACGGAGCCTACTCTCCATCCCCGGGCCCGCCGGTGCGCATGCTATCCGTGAAGACCGGGTTCCCCGCCCGACCGTCCGCGATCTCCAGCAGCATCGCCTGATACGCATTGGATGCTGGCCACGAAGCGCTCCACTGCGGGATCTCGGGAAAGAACACCCCCTTGTTGGTGATGACCACGTCCTTGTCGTCCACCTCGGGCTCTGGCAGCCCTGAAGAGAGTGCGGTTTCCCGGGCTGCGTTCGACTCC
>JBFYZD010000060.1:0-29894 GCA_041309685.1 Gemmatimonadales bacterium
GTCCGCTCGTCCCGGTGGCGGAACGTGTTCGACCCCGAGACCCGCTTCATGCGGGGAAAGACCAGCGGGGGGGAGTGGGCCGAGCCCTTCGACCCCCGCAGGTCCGACCACCGGGAGGGGACGGACTACACCGAAGGGAACGCCTGGCAGCACACCTGGTTCGTCCCCCACGACGTCGGAGGGTTGATCCATGAGATGGGAGGGGAAGGGCCCTTCCTGGCGAAGCTGGACTCCCTCTTCGAGATGGACACCATCATCACCGGGGAGAACGTCTCCTCCGACATCTCGGGACTCATCGGGCAGTATGCCCACGGGAACGAGCCGAGCCACCACATCGCCTACCTCTACAACTACGCAGGCGCCCCCTGGAAGGCGGCGGACCGGGTGCGGGAGATCCTGGCCACCCAGTATGACGACACCCCCTTCGGCCTGAGCGGGAACGAGGACTGCGGGCAGATGTCCGCCTGGTACGTCCTGTCGGCCATGGGGATCTACCCGGTGAACCCGGCGGAGGGGAGCTACGTGCTGGGGAGCCCCCTCTTCCCCGAGGCCATCCTGAACGTGGGGGGCGGGCGGAGCTTCACCATCCGGGCCGACAGCGTGTCGGGAGCCAACCGCTACGTCCGGTCCGCCCGGCTGAATGGGCGTTCCCTGGAGCGGAGCTGGCTCCGGCACGCCGAGATCGCCGCCGGAGGGATCCTGGAGCTGGAGATGGGCCCCGAGCCTTCATCCTGGGGAACGGCCCGGGAGGCGCGCCCCCCCAGCCAGTCCGACGAGCGCCTCGCCCACCGGGAGGCCGTGAGGCCGCTCGACCCGGTTCCCTCCCCCCTCCCCTCCGACGCCGAGATGGCCGCCGCGGTGAAGACCGAGTTCCTCCACGCCTGGAACGGCTACCTGGAGCACGCCCGGGGTCACGACGCCCTGAAGCCCCTCTCCAGAAGCTGGCGGGACTGGTACGACGCCTCCCTGGTCATGACCCCCCTGGACGGGTTCGACACCATGCTCCTCATGGGGCTGGAGGAGGAGGCGGGGGTGGCGAAGGAGCTGATCCTGGAGGGCTTGAGCTTCGACCAGGACTTCCAGGTGCAGGTGTTCGAGGTGACGATCCGGCTGCTGGGGGGCCTCCTCTCCGCCTACCAGATGGACGGCGACCCCCGCTTCCTGGAGCTGGCCACCGACCTGGGAAACCGCCTCCTCCCGGCCTTCGAAAGCGCCACCGGGATGCCCTGGGTCCGGGTGAACCTCAGGACCGGGGAGAAGTCCGGGCAGGTGAACAACCCCGCGGAGATCGGCACCCTCCTGCTGGAATTCGGCACCCTGAGCCGCATGACCGGCAACCCCGTCTACTACGAGAAGGCCAAGGCCGGAATGCAGGCGGTGTTCGAGCGCCGCTCCGGGCTCGGCCTGGTGGGCACCACCCTCGACGTGGAAACAGGGGAGTGGCGGAACACCTCCTCCCACCTCTCGGGGATGATCGACTCCTGGTACGAGTACCTCCTGAAGGGGTGGCTCCTCTTCGGAGACGAGGACTTCCGGGGCATGTGGGAGGCCAGCATCGGCCCGGTGAACCGCCACCTCGCCGACGAGGTCGACGGCCGACTCTGGTACGGGGCGGCCGACATGGGCGCCGGCCAGCGCACCGCCACCCGCTTCGGGGCGCTGGACGCCTTCTGGCCCGGTGTCCTGGCCCTCTCGGGAGACGTGGATCGGGCGGCCCGCCTGATGGAATCGGTGTACCTTATGTGGACCACCTTCGACGTGGAGCCGGAGGAGATGGACTACACCACCATGGAAGTGGTGCACGGCGGCTATCCCTTGAGGCCCGAGGCGCTGGAGTCGGCCTACATCCTCTACACCCTCACCGGGGACTCCCGCTACCAGGCCATGGGGTGGGACATCTTCCAGCGCATCGTGCGGTGGTGTCGAGGCGAAGTGGGGTACGCCCACCTCCAGGACGTGAGGACCAAGGAGCAGAGCGACGGCATGGAAAGCTTCTTCCTGGCGGAAACCCTCAAGTACGCCTACCTCCTGTTCGCTCCCCCCGGGACGCTGGACTTCCAGCGGATCGTCTTCAACACCGAGGCCCATCCTCTGAGGAGGGCTCGATGATGCGACGTCCCGCCATCCGCCTCTTCGCCACCCTCCTGGCCGTGGGGGTGGCCGCCGCCTGCCAGGACGCCGAGCCGGCGGTCCGCGTGCTCCCCCTGGACCAGGGATGGGAGCTCCGCCTCGCCGAGGACGCCCCCCGGCTGGGCATTCCCCCCGACCTGGCCGGGAGCCTCTCCACCTGGATCCCCGCCACGGTGCCGGGCACGGTCCACACCGACCTCCTGGCCGCCGGCCTCATCCCCGACCCCTTCTGGCGGGACAACGAGCTCCGCCTGCAGTGGATCGGAGAGGAGAGCTGGACCTACCGGACCACCTTCCAGGCCGGCCCGGAGATCCTGGGGATGGAGGCGGCGGAGCTCCGTTTCCACGGCCTGGACACCTACGCCGAGGTCCGCCTCAACGGTGAGGCGGTCCTGGAGGCGGACAACATGTTCCGGGAGTGGCGGGTGGAGGTGACCCGGCAGCTCAGGACCGGGGAGAACACCCTGGAGGTCCGCTTCCGCTCCCCCATCCCCCCCGCCCTGGCGGCCCGGGCGGCGCTCCCCTACGAGCTCCCCGCCGGGAACGACGCGGGGAATCCCCCCTCCCGGGTCTTCGTGCGGAAGGCCGCCTACCACTATGGGTGGGATTGGGGCCCCCGCTTCGTCACCCAGGGGATCTGGCGTCCGGTGGAGCTGGTGGCCTGGAGCGGCTTCCGCGTCACGGACCTGAACCTCACCACCGACTCCCTTTCCGACGGCATGGCCGCTCTCACCGCCCACGTGGAGCTGGAGGTCACCGCCCAGGAGGCGGAGCGGCGGGCCATGGGCGGGGGCCTTCCCGCCCTTCTCACCCTTTCCAGCCCGGAGGGGGCGTTCGGGAAGACGACCTACGAGGCGTTGCTGGAGCCGGGGGTGAACACCTTCCGGGTGCCCCTGCGCATTCCCGACCCGCGGCGTTGGTGGCCGAACGGGCTGGGGGAGCCACACCTCTACACCGTCCAGGCCCACCTGAAGACCGGGCGCCTCACCGACACCCGTACCACCCGCATCGGTCTCAGGACCCTGGAGCTCGTGATCGACCCGGACTCCATCGGGGAGGCGTTCTTCTTCAGGGTGAACGGGGTCCCGGTCTTCATGAAGGGTGCCAACGTGATCCCTTCCGACCATTTCTCTCCCCGGGTCACGGAGGGCGGGTACCGGAGCCTCTTCCGGGACGTGGCCACGGCCAACATGAACATGCTCCGGGTCTGGGGCGGGGGGATCTACGAGACCGACCTCTTCTACGACCTGGCTGACGAGCACGGAATCCTCCTCTGGCAGGACTTCATGTTCGCCAACGGGATGTACCCGGGGGACCCGGCCTTCCTGAACAGCGTCCGGGCCGAAGCGGTGGACCAGGTACGGCGGCTGCGGGGACACCCCAGCCTGGCCCTCTGGTGCGGGAACAACGAGATGGACGAAGGCTGGCAGCGATGGGGGTGGGCCCGGGCCTACGCCTCGCCGGAGGACTCGGCTGCCGTGCGGAAGGCCTACGAAGCCCTCTTCTACGGCGTCCTCCCGGATGTCGTGTCCCGGGAAGACCCCACCCGGGCGTACTGGCCCTCCTCCCCCATGTTGGGGTGGGGGGACCCGGAGAGCCTGAACCGGGGAGACAGCCACTACTGGGGAGTCTGGCACGGGCAGGAGCCCTTCGGTGTCTTCGCCGAGAAGCTCCCCCGCTTCTCCAGCGAGTTCGGCTTCCAGGCCTTCCCCCCCATGGAGACCATCGAGGCCTTCAGCGAGGAGGCGGACCGATCCCTCTTCCACCCGGTCATGCTGGTGCACCAGAAGCACCCGATAGGGAACGACCTCATCGCCACGTACATGGAGCGCGACTATCCCGTGCCCTCCGGTTTCGAGGACTTCGTCTACGTGAGCCAGCTCCTTCAGGCACGGGGGATGCGCACGGCCTTCGAGGCCCACCGCAGGGCCATGCCGAGGACGATGGGAACGCTGTATTGGCAGCTCAACGACACCTGGCCCGTGGTCTCCTGGTCCGGCCGGGACTACTTCGGCCGGTGGAAGGCGCTCCATTACGCCGCCCGGGAGGCCTTCGCCCCCTTCCTGGTATCGGCGGTCCTGGTCAGGGACACGGTGGAGGTGTGGGGGGTGTGGGACGGGCTCGAGCCCAGGAGCGGGTCGCTTCAGGTGGAGCTCCTGGACTTCGCCGGGACGGTCCTCTGGCAGGCCCCGGTCCCGGTCTCGGTGCCGGCAACCTCCAGCAGGCTCCTCTGGCGCATGCCCCTGGCGGAGCTCCTGGGGGGAGCGGACCCCCGGAGAGTCGTGCTGGCGGCCCGCTTCCTGCCGGGCGGCGATTCCGGCGGCGCCGCTCCCGGTCCGGGCAGCGCCGACCCGGCCCCTCCCGGCTCCCTCTCCGTTCTCTATTTCCGCACGCCCAGGGAGCTGGAGCTGAGAGCCCCCGCCATTCGCCTGGAGGTGGCCGCGGCGGCGGGAGCGGTGGACCTCACCCTGACCTCGGACATCCTGGCCAAGGACGTGGCCCTGACCCTGGACGCCGGCAGTCGCTTCCACGCGAACTTCTTCGACCTCCTCCCCGGCCGGCCCCGGACCATCCACCTGGAGACGTCCCTGACCCCGGAGGAAGTCCGGACCAGGCTCAGGATCCGCACGCTGGCGGAGGTGCCCCGGGAGGGGATCCGGGCGGGGGGGTGACCCCCGGTTGTTCTTCGCTCCCCTACCCCCCTTCCGTCTCCCCCTCCGCCGGGGCGGGAGAGAGGGGGGGGGAGGTATCGGAGTGGAGGACCGAGGCCAGGATCCCGAGGAACAGGCACCCTGCGATGACGGTGAGGGAGACCCAGGCGGGAATATGGAAGTGCTGGGACACCAGGAACTTCACCCCGACATAAGCGAGGATGACGACCAGGCTCAGCTTCAGATAGCGGAATTTGTCCATGAGCCCCGCCAGGGCAAAGTAGAGGGCCCTCAGCCCCATGACCGCGAAGATGTTGGAGGTGAGAACCAGGAAGGGATCGGTAGTGACAGCGAACGCCGCGGGGATCGAATCCACCGCGAAGAGGAGGTCCGTGGTTTCCACGACCAGGAGGGCCAGGGCCAGGGGAGTAGCGAAAATCCGGCCCCCTTCCCTCACGAAGAAGGCGGATCCCCGGAAGCCATCGGTCATCGGGAAGAGGCGACCGAAGGCCCGGACCAGAGGGTTCTTCCGCGGATCCACACTCTCCTGGCTGGCCGTGAGCATCCGGAGGGCGGTGAGGAGCAGGAGGGCCCCGAAGACGTAGACGATCCAGTCGAAGCGCCGGATCAGGGCCACCCCCGCCAGAATCATCAAGCCCCGGAAGACCAGGGCCCCGAGGATCCCCCAGAAGAGGACGCGGTGCTGCTGACCGGGGGGGACCTGGAAATAGGAGAGGATGACGGCGATGACGAAGATGTTGTCCACGGAGAGGGACCATTCCAGAAGCCAGGCGGTGAAGAACTTCAGGGCCGCTTCCGTCCCCGTGAGGTCCTCCCGCCACTCCAGCCCCGCCCCGAGCCAGTTGAACTCGTAGCTGAAGTAGATGAACGCGCAGAAGCCGACGGCCAGGGCGATGTAGAAGAACACCCAGGCAAGGGCTACCCGCACGGGCATGACCTGGGGGCGCCTGCGGTGGGCTCCCAGGTCAACAGCCAGAAGAAGAAGGATCAGGCCAAAGAAGCCGATCCAGAGCAAAGACTCCAAGCTCGGACTCTATCGATCTCGACAGGAAGGGGTTACCCCCAAACCAGTAACAATCATCACCCGAGCCCCCTCCGTCCAGCCCTGGCCGAGCGGGGCCCCCTCGAACGGGAGGTTCATCGGAATCCCCCCGGGCGAGAAACGGGCCGGCGGGGCGGCGGAAGGCGAGCGGTCCCGGAGAGGTCGGTCTTAACGAACGTCCCTGCTCAGGCATCCAAATCCCCGAATCCGGCAACCAACGACTTCCCCCCCGGGGAGGCCCTTCTCGGAGAGACCCCATGACGAAGTGGATCGGTACTCTGGCTTTCGGGGCGGTAATGGCCCTGGCGGCTTCCGCCTGTCAGGACGGCGTCGGCAACACGGACCTGGTCGATGAGGCTGCGCTCCGGGCCGATGTCGCCCTGGTGGCGGCAGACGCCATGTTCGAGGACCTCAGCCTGATGCAGGAGCCCCCCGTTCTCGCCCTCATGGCGGCCGGCCCGGAGTTGGCTGGCGCCGAAGGCGGTGGGACGGGCACGAAGGCCAAACAGGTGACCTTCTTCGACCAGGACGGGAAGGTCCAGGACAGCTACGACCGCCTCGCCACCGCGTCCATGGCGGTGGTCTGGGACTTCACGCGTGCGGCGGAGCAGACCTTCTGGAGCGCCTCGGTCACCCGCCACAGGGAGATGACCATCACTGGGCTTCTGGGCGAGGAGGCTGAGCACACCTGGAACGGCACCGGGAACGGGGTCGTGGCGAGAAGCCGGCATCCCGAAGGCGGGGTGGTGCGGACGTACGACATGACCTCCGACGTGGTCATCGCCGACGTGGTGAAGGGCCTGCCCCGGGCTGACAACCCCTACCCGAAGAGCGGAACCATCACCCGGCACATCAAAGCCGTGGTGAGCAAGGACGGCACCGTGGTTGGGGAGAGGGACCTCACGGCCACGATCACCTTCAATGGCTCCCAGTTCGCTACCGTAACGGTGGGGGCCGACACCTGGCAGGTGGACCTTTCCCAGGGCGGCCTCAGGGGCATCTTCAGGAAGAAGGGCTGAGAGATCAGCCCGGCGGGGTCCGGAAGGGGGCGGCAGGAGCCGCCCCCTTCCCATTTCCGGAGACGACCGCTCCCCCCGGCCGCCGCCGGAGAACCCGCTGGACCACGGGCACCCGGAGGAGGAACAGGCTCCCCAGGATTCCCCCTGCCACCAGAGGCCAGAAGGTGTCGGCCTTGACCTTCCAGTAGAAGTGGACCACCGCCAGCACCGCCGCCGGATACACCAGGCGGTGGAGGGTCTGCCACCGCTTCCCCAGGCGCCGGATCCACGCTCGCGTGGAGGTCACGGCCAGGGGAACCAGGAGAAGGAAGGCCACGGCCCCGACGGTGATGAACGGCCGCTCCACGATGTCTTCCAGGATGAAGGACCAGGCCAGCCCCTGGTCCAGGACCAGGTAGACCAGGAGGTGGAGGGAGGCGAAGAAGAAGGCGAAGAGCCCCAGAAGGCGGCGGATCCTGATCAGGGAGCGCCACCCGGTCAGGCGGCGGGTGGGGGTGACGGAGAGCCCCGCCAGGAGGAAGGCCAGGGCCCAGCCCCCTGCCATGTGCAGGAGCGCCTCGACCGGATTGGCGCCCAGGCCGCCGGTAGCCAGGCCCCAGGCTGCCCAGCCCAGCGGCATGAGCCCCAGGGCCCAGACCACTCCCTTCAACACCACCTCGGGTCCCATCCGCCGGGAGCCGCGGCGGCCGGGGCCGGAGCGGAAGCACCGCTCAGAACCACCGCCGCAGATCCATCCCGGAGTACAGGGAGCCTACCTCCTGGGCGTACCCGTTGAACATCAGGGTGGGCCGGCGCCGAAGCTCCCCGATGCGCCTCTCCCGGGCCTGGCTCCACCGGGGGTGGTCCACTTCCGGGTTGACGTTGGCGTAGAATCCGTATTCCTGGGGAGCCATCAGGCTCCACGTGGTCCTGGGCATCTCCTCCACCAGCCGGATCCGGACGATGGATTTGACGCTCTTGAAGCCGTACTTCCAGGGCACCACCAGTCGGAGGGGAGCCCCGTTCTGGTTGGGGAGCTCCCGCCCATAGAGCCCCGTGGCCATCAGCGTGAGGGGGTGCATGGCCTCGTCCATCCTGAGCCCCTCTACGTAGGGCCAGTCCAGAACCGCCCGACGCTGACCCGGCATCTGCTCCGGATCATAGAGGGTGGTCAGCTCCACGAACTTCCCCCGGCTGGTGGGCTGCACCCACGCCAGAAGGTCCTTCAGAGGGAAACCCAGCCAGGGGATGACCATGGACCAGGCCTCCACGCACCGGAGACGGAAGACCCGTTCCTGGGAAGGGAAACGGGCCAGGATGTCCTCGATACCGTACTCACCGGGCCGTTCGCAGTGACCCTCCACTTTCACGGTCCAGGGGCGGGGCCGGAGCGTGTGGGCGTTTCGGGCCGGATCCTCCTTTCCGGTGCCGAATTCGTAGAAGTTGTTGTAGCGGGTGACGTCCTCGAAGGGCGTGAGGTCGTCGCCCTGGCTCCCCGCCACCGCCGCCCCGGTCTCTTCCCCTGCCAGGTCACAGGCCGCCAGGGCTCCGGGGGTGACGGCGGCGGCGAGGGCGGCTCGGGCCGCCTGTCCGATGAACTTCCGCCGGTTGAGATACACCTCGTACGGGGTAATCTCCGACGCGGGAATCGGTTCGGGCTTGCGGATCAACATGGCTCTGGTTGGGTCGGGGCCAGGAGTTCCCCCCTCGGAGGACCCGATACGGAGCGGGGGCCTCCTCGGAGAGGGGTTGGACCTCCTCTACCCACCGAGCCCCCTTCGATGTTCCAAGCGGGGAGGAAGGGCGGGGGGCAGATCGTCGCTCCCGAGCGGGTCGCAGGGGCCTCCCCTTCCCATCCAAAACCGGGACCGGGCCTCGACAGACCGGGGGCACCGTTGAATATTGACGTTCGGCCCCCCCCGGCCCCTGAACAGGGCGGATCCCGCCCGAGAGAAGACGAGGGAAGGATGCTCCCTGCCAAGAGCTCCATCCGGAACCTCCTGATTCGGCTGGTGGCGGCGCTTGTGGTTCCCCTTCTGGGCCTCCTGGGCTACTTCGGATACCGCTCCGGCCGGACCGAGGTCCAGGCGGCCGAGGCCCGCGTGCTGGCCATGGCGGAGGCGACCTCCCTGGCCATCCAGCAGTTCCTGTACGACGCGGAGGAGAACCTCTCCCGGATCGCGGGACACCCGGCGGTCCGCTCCCTGGATCCGGACCGCTGCGCCGGCATCGAAAGGGAGCTGGCGGAGATCTTCATCCCTCAGTTCACCAACATCTTCGTCTGGTCCCTGGAGGATGGTGAGGTCTGCTCCGGCCTCCCCCTCCCCGAGGCGCCGGGGGTGGACACCACGCTCCCGCCCTGGCTCCCGGAGGCCGAGAGCGCTCCCGGGTTCTGGTTGGGCCGGGTGGGGCAGGGCGGGCGCTCCGGGCGGTGGAACACGGCCCTGACCTATCCGATCCGTGGGCCGGCGGGAGAGAGGACCGGACTGGTGATCGTCGGGCTGGACCTGGGCCACTTCCAGAGGATCCTCGCCAGGATCGCCCTGCCGGAAGGAGGGCTCATCACCGTGGCCCAGCGGGACATGGTGGTAGTGGCCCGGTCGCGGGGCGGAGAGGAGTGGGTGGGCCGGACCCTGGAGGAGACTTCCCCGCTTTCCCTCGCGGCGGTGGAGACCGGCGGATCGGGGATCTCCCGGGCGCCGTCCATGGAGGGAGAGGACTACTTCTGGGGGTTCGTCCCGGTTCCCAACGCGGCCTGGATCGTATTCGCCGGCATTCCCACCGATCAGGTTTTCGGCCCCATCCGGACTCGCCTGGCGGGAACCCTCCTCGTCACCCTGGCCATCCTCCTGACCACCTTCCTCCTGGGGTGGAACGCCTACCGGCGCATCACGGATCCCCTGGCCTCCCTGGTGCAGGAAGCCGCCACCGCCAAGCCGGGGGATTCTTCCCCTCTCCAGGTCCGGGGCCCCCGGGAGATCGCCCTGGTGGCCCAACGCTTCAACGAAGCCTGGCAGGCCTGGGGGGAGGCGGAGAAGGAACGCAAACGCTCCGACGAACGGATCCGGTCCCTGGTGGAGAACGCCATCACGGGGGTGTACGTCTCCACCGAGAGCGGGCGGTTCCTGGAGGTCAACCAGGCGATGGTGGATCTCCTCGGTTTCCGGAGCCGGGAGGAGCTGTTGAACACCCCGGTGGTGGCCCTCTACGAGTCTCCGGAGGCGAGGGAGAGGTACATCCGGGGTCTGCAAGGACGGGACCTTTCCCGGGGGGTCCAGGTCCAGTGGCGCCGGAAGGACGGGGCTCCGCTGACGGTGCGGCTCTTCGCCAGGTCCTTCACCACCGCCGAAGGGGAGGGGGCCTGGGAGGTGATCGTGGAGGACGTGACGGCGCTGATGAGCCTCCAGGAACAGGTCCTCCAGGGGCAGAAGATGGAGGCCCTCGGCCGCCTGGCCGGCGGGATCGCCCACGACTTCAACAACCTCCTCACCGTCGTCCAGGGCCAGGCCGACCTGATCCTGGATGACCCCGCTGTTGGAGAGGATCTCCGGGCCCAGCTCAGGGAGATCTCCGAGGCTGCCGCCCGGGGAGGCGCCCTGAACCGCCAGCTCCTGGCCTTCGGACGCCGGAGCTCTGTGCAGCGCAGGAACCTGGACCTCAACCAGGTGCTCCAGGGCATCGAGATCATGCTGCGCAGGGCCGCGGGGGAGGAGGTCCGTCTACACATGGTCCTGAGCCCCGCCCTGGGCTGGATCCTGGGGGACCGGAGCCAGGTGGAGCAGGTCATCATGAACCTGGTCGTGAACGCCAGGGATGCCATGCCCCGGGGTGGAGACCTGCTCATCGAGACCTACAACACCCGGGTCAACGAGGAAGACCGCGCCATGTACCCCCAGGCCACCCTGGGACCACAGGTGGTGTTGTCCGTCACCGACACGGGAACGGGGATCGATCCGAAGGTCCTCCCCCACATCTTCGAACCCTTCTTCACCACCAAGCCCGAATCCCAGGGGACCGGTCTGGGGCTCGCCACCGTGTACGGGATCACGGCCGGGTCCGGCGGACACCTCCGCGTGGAAAGCGTCCAGGGAAGGGGAACCACCTTCCGGGTGTTCCTTCCGGCAGCCCCCTCGGAAGCAGGGGTCCGGGAAGACCCCACCCGGGAGGTCGTCGCCCGTACCGGGTCGGGAGTCATCCTGGTGGCGGAAGACGAGGAGGCCGTCCGACGGCTGGCCATCCAGATCCTGGAGCGGGCCGGCTACGAGGTGATCTCCGCGGCGAGTGGCGCCGAGGCGCTGGAGGTGGCCCGGACCCGGGAGGGTCCGATCCGCCTCCTTCTCTCGGACGTCGTGATGCCGGGACTCCGGGGCCCGGAGCTGGCCGAGACCCTCGCCCAGGAGGGCCGTGTCCGACGGGCCGTCCTCATCTCGGGCTATGCCGACGGCATGAAGGAGGGGGGCCCCCAGGGTCTGGATGCCTGGGAGCTCCTCCCCAAGCCCTTCAACTCAGCCGAGCTCCTCGCGACGATCGAGAAGGTTCTCAACGCCTGAAGGCCGCCGCCGTTCATCAACCCCGCCACCCAGGAAATCCACGGCCAGGTTGGCCAGGGCCCGAACCCCCACGGGGAGCGCCGCCTCGTCGGCAAAGAAGTAGGGGGAGTGGTTGGGAGCCGCCCGCTCCAGGGGAATGGAGTCGGGAACGACCCCCAGGAAGAAGTAGAGCCCCGGGATCTCCTGCTGGAAATAGGAGAAGTCCTCGGCCCCGGTGGTGGGAGGCACTTCCGCCGCCATGTCTCGCCCCGCCACCCGCTCCAGGGTGGGCACCATCCTGCGGGTGAGGTCGGGATCGTTGAAGGTGATGGGGACGCCCCGGGACAGGGCCACCGTGGCCTTGGCTCCGGCGCTCTCCGCGATTCCGGCCACCGTCCTCCGGATCCTGGCCTCGATCTGCTCCTGCATACCGGCGTCCAGGGTCCGGACCGTTCCCAGCATGACCACGCTGTCGGGGATGATGTTGCTCCGGAGCCCACCGTGGATGGCGGCGATGGTGACCACCGCGGGAGCCGTGGTGATGTTCGCCTGGCGACTCACGATGGTCTGAAGGGCCAGGACGATCTGTGAGGAGACCACCACCGGATCCACCCCTCCCCAGGGCATGGCCCCATGGGTCTGGCTCCCCCGGACCGTAATCTGGAGGGTCTGGGAGGACGCCATGGCGCCTCCCGCCCGGTACCCGATGGACCCGGTGCGCTGGGGCATGACGTGAAGACCGAAGATGGCGTCGGGCCTGGGGTCTTCCAGGGCACCCTCCTCGATCATGAGAGCGGCGCCTCCGGCCTCTCCCTCCGGAGCTCCCTCCTCCGCAGGCTGGAAGAGGAACTTCACCGTCCCGGGAAGATCCTCCCTCATCCCGGCCAGCACCTCCGCGACCCCCATGAGGATGGCCATGTGGTTGTCATGGCCGCAGGCGTGCATGACCCCCACCTCCTGGCCGTTGTACTCCGCCCTCTCCCGGGAGGCGAAGGGGAGGTCCACCAGCTCCGTGACCGGAAGAGCGTCCATGTCGGCCCGCAGGGCCACCACCGGCCCCGGCCTTCCGCCCTGGAGGATCCCCACCACCCCCGTGTGGGCCACCCCGGTCCGCACTTCCATCCCCAGCGATCGCAGGTGCTCGGCGATGATCCCGGCCGTGCGGAACTCCCGGTTCCCCAGCTCGGGATGCTGGTGGAGGTCCCGGCGCCAGGCCACAACCTTGGAGGTGACCGCCTCCGCCCGGCGGTCGATCTCGGCTCGGAGGGTCTGGAGATCGCCTTCCTGGGCGGCGGTCGGGGCGGCCTGGAGAGGAATCGCGGCGAGCAGCAGCGCCGTCGCCCACAAGGGAAATCGGAGAGCCATGGGGTCTTCTCTCGATGAGAGTGGATGACGGGGGGGAAGGAACCCGGAACGGGGCTCATCCCGGCCCCGAAGCCATTTCCCCTCGGATCGTCCTCTACACGTCCAGGTTCCTCACGTACCGAGCGTTCTTCTCGATGAAGAGCTTCCGGGGTTCCACCTCGTCCCCCATGAGCTCGTCGAAGAGGCGGGAGGCCATGGCTCCGTCCTCGATGTCCACCCTGAGCAGGGTGCGTGTCTCAGGGTCCATGGTGGTCTTCCAGAGCTGGTCCGGGTTCATCTCACCCAGCCCCTTGTAGCGCTGGATGCTGATCCCGCTCCCGTCCTTCCCGCCCCCCAGGCGGGCCACGTAGTCATCCCGTTCCGGGTCGGAATAGGCGTAGAACTCCTGCTTTCCCTTGTGGACCCGGTACAGGGGCGGTTGGGCGATGAAGACGTGTCCGGCCTCGATGAGCTCGGGCATCTGGCGGAAGAAGAAGGTCAGGAGGAGTGTGCGGATGTGAGCCCCATCCACGTCGGCATCGGTCATGATCAGGATCTTGTGGTAGCGCAGGCCCCCGATGTCGAAATCGTCCTTGATCCCCGCCCCGATGGCCGTGATCATGGCCCGGATCTCCTCGTTGGAGAGGATCTTGTCGATGCGGGCCCGCTCCACGTTCAGGATCTTCCCCTTCAGGGGCAGAATGGCCTGATAGGAGCGGTCCCGGCCCTGTTTCGCCGACCCGCCGGCGGAGTCCCCCTCCACGATGTACAGCTCGCAGAGGGAAGGATCGGAGATGGAGCAGTCCGCCAGCTTTCCGGGCAGCACTCCGCTCTCCAGGGCGCTCTTCTTCCGGGCCAGGTCCCTGGCCTTCCGGGCCGCTTCCCGGGCCCTGGACGCCTGCACCGCCTTCTCGATGATGCCCTTCGCCGCCTTCGGGTTCTCCTCCAGGAAGATGGCGAGCTGTTCGTTGACCGCCGTCTCCACGGCCCCCCTCACCTCCGAGTTCCCCAGCTTGGTCTTGGTCTGCCCTTCGAACTGGGGCTCCATGACCTTTACGCTCAGCACGCAGGTGAGGCCTTCCCTGACATCGTCGCCGCTCAGTCCCTCCTCGGCCTTCTTGAAGAGGCCGTTCTTCCGCCCGTAGTCGTTGATCGTCCGGGTCAGGGCGGCCTTGAAGCCCGTGAGGTGGGTCCCGCCCTCATGGGTGTTGATGTTGTTCACGAAGGTATGGGTGTTCTCGGCATAGCCATCGTCGTACTGCATGGCCAGCTCGATCTCCGCCTCTTCCCGGGAGGTTTCGAAGTAGATGATCTTGTCATGGAGGGGCTGGCGGCTGCCCCTCAGGAACTTCACGAATTCAACGAGCCCGCCCCTGAAAAGAAACTCCTCCCGTTGGGCGTGCCCGTTCCCCGAGCGCTCGTCCTCCAGTACGATCCGCAGTCCCTTGTTCAGGAAGGCCAGCTCCCGGAGCCTGCCGGCGAGGGTCTCGAAGTTGAAGGAGAGCTCGGTGAGGATGGTGGGGTCAGGCTTGAAGGTGACTTTGGTCCCACTTCCTTTGGCGGCCCCCAGATCCTCCACCTCGGTGGTCTTGATTCCCCGGGCGTAGCGCTGCCGGTATCGATGGCCGTCGCGGAAGATCCCCACCTCCAGCCATTCGGAGAGAGCGTTCACCACGCTCACCCCCACCCCGTGAAGGCCCCCGGAGACCTTGTAGCTGCTCTTGTCGAACTTTCCGCCGGCGTGAAGGGTGGTCATGGCCAGCTCCACCCCCGGGACCTTCTCGGTGGGGTGGAGGTCCACGGGGATCCCCCGGCCATTGTCCTCCACCGTCACCGAATCGTCGGGGTGGATGGTGACCAGCACCTGGGTACAGTGGCCCGCCATGGCCTCGTCGATGGAGTTGTCCACCACCTCGTAGACCAGGTGATGGAGGCCACGGGCGGCGGTGGACCCGATGTACATTCCGGGCCGTTTCCGCACCGCCTCCAAGCCTTTCAGCACCTGGATCTGCCGGGACGTGTACTCCCCGCTGGAGCCCGTCGCTTCCTCTTCCGCTCGCTTCTTTGCCGTCATGGGTTGGTTCCTGTCCGAACACCGGTTTGGCGACCCGGGGGGGCCACCGTCTCCCTCATACCTCCGCCAGAACGAAGACGATCTTCTCCACCAGACCCTCGGACCGGCCTTCGTTTACTCGCCGGAGGATCTCCTCTCTCATAAGGTTCAGCTCCATGAGCCAGGCGCTGGACCTCACTTCCACGACCAGGGCGTGGTCCCTGACCCCCTTGGCCCGGGTGACCCGGGCGATGCTCTCCCCGACCCGCTCCTCCCACTCCTCCACCGCCCCGGCTTGCAGGAGGGGCTCCCGCAGGCCCTTCGCCTCCAGGAACCCTGCCAGGAGATCCCCGACCTTTTCGGGTCCCGGTCTCTCAGGCATCGTCCGTCCCTGGGCCCCGGGACGGGGCCTCCGACCCGGACTCCGGCCCCTCACGACTCCAACCTCCCCGCTCGGATTCGCCACCGCGGGAGAGAATCCCGGCGAAGTCGGATGTCGCTCTCCTTCGGCGCCGTGAGGAGGACCTGACCGGTCTCCTCCTCCTCCATCAGCGCCAGGACCCGCTCGCTCCGCCCGGGATCCAGCTCGGCGAACACGTCGTCCATGAGCACCACCGGTTCCTGGCGGCGGGCCTCCCGAATGGTCGCCGCTTCCACCAGCCGCAAAGCCAGGGCCGCGGTGCGTCGTTGTCCTCCGCTCCCGAACTCCCTGAGGTCCCGTTCCTGACCCCCCTCCTCACCCGTGAGGAGCAGGTCGTCGCGGTGGGGCCCCACCACCGTGCTGCCGAAACGCCGCTCCCGATCCCGGCTTTCCGCCAGGCTCCTGCGGTACGTCTCGGCGATCCCCTCCTCCCCCTGGATTCCGTCCAGCTTGAGCCCCGGGAGGTAGCGAACCCTCCCTTCCTGCGCCCCGGAGATCCTCCGGAAATAACCGGCGTAGGTTCCTACCCGCTCTTCCACCCAACGGAGGCGCTCGGCCAGAACCCTGCTTCCGCTCTCCACCAACCCCCGGTCCCAGGCTCGAACCGCCTCCGGGCCAGTGCCGTCCTTCAGGGCCGCGTTGCGTTGAGCCAGGACCTGGCGAAAACGCTGAAGGGCCGGAAGATACCCCTTTACGTTCAGGGAAAGGACGATGTCCAGGAACCTCCTCCGGTCCCCCGGCCCCCCGCTGACCAGGGCGACATCAGCGGGGGAAAAGACCACCGCCGAGACCCGCCCAATGCCGTCCCCCAGCCTCTCCGGCTCCTGGCCGTCGATGCTGATCTTCTTGCGCTTGCCCCGGTTCTGGAAGGCAGCGGCCACCTCGGTACCGGCACCTTCTCCCGCGCCCTCCAGCCGGGCCACCACCCGGAAATAGTCCTCTCCGAAGGCTACAAGGCGTTCGTCCCGGGCCCCCCTGAAGGACCGGAATGTCTCCAAGTAGTAGATGGCCTCCAGGAGATTGGTCTTCCCCTGAGCGTTCTCCCCGATGATGGCGACACCGCCGGCCGGGAGGTCCAGCTTCTGCTCGGAAAGGTTCCGGAAGTTCCGGAGCTCGAGCTCACTCAGGTGCACGGCGGGAGACTCGGAAGGGCCCCGTTCAGCATGCGGAAATCTAGCCGCTCCGGGCTCTCTTGGCTACCCCATCCGGAAAGGGAAAAAGCGTTGAAAGAGAACGACTTCGGATGGAAAGCCGGGGGGGGCAGAAGAGCCGGAAGGGATCGGGCCTACCGCCCCCCTGCCGGCGGGGGTCACCGCCCCTTGAAGTTGGCTTTACGCTTCTCCAGGAAGGCCGTCATCCCCTCCTTCATGTCCTCGGTGGCAGAGAGGAGACCGAAGAACCCGGACTCCACCCCCAGGGCCTCGGCGAGGGGGAGGTCCATGCCACGATAGGCGCACTCCAGGGCCATGCGGACCGCCAGCGGCCCATTCTTCGTGATCTTCCTGGCCATCTCCTTCGTGCGGTCCAGGAGCTCGGCCCTGGGCACCACCGCGTTCGCCAGCCCCATGGCGTGAGCCGCGGCGGCGTCGATCATCTCACCCGTGAGGGTCATCTCCAGCGCCCGCCCGAGGCCCACCAGCCGTGCGAGACGCACGGTTCCCCCATACCCTGGGATGATGCCCAGCCCCACCTCCGGGAGGCCAAAGCGGGCGTTCTCGCTGGCCACTCTCAGGTGGCAGGCCATCGCCAGCTCACACCCCGCCCCCAGGGCGAAGCCCCCCACCGCGGCGATGACGGGCTTGGGGAACCGCTCGATGCTCCGGAACACACCCTGCCCATTCCGGCTCACCTGGACCCCGGTGAGAGCATCCATCTTGGCCAGCTCCCCGATGTCGGCTCCCGCCACGAAGGCCCTCTCACCGGCCCCGGTGAGGATCACCCCTCGGACCTTGTCGTCCTTGCGGAGGCTGTCGAAGGCATCGCCCAGCTCCCCGATCACCTCCGCGTTCAAGGCGTTGAGTTTGTCCTGGCGATCGATGGTCACGATGGCCAGCTCGCCGTCCCACGCCATCTTGATGTACTGGAGATCGCTCATGAGAAATCCTCGGTTGAAGAAGACCGGAGAAACCTAGGCGAGGCCGCAGGGCCAGGCCAGCGTCCCGAAGGGCCATTTCCGTTTTCCGCCTCCCCGCCTACCTTCTTCCCACCCCTCCTGTGAAGGGGTGCGCGCCCCCGCCCTGTTTTTTTCCCCCGAGGTGAGGAGTAGAAGAGGATGGCCCGGTCCCTGAACAAAGCAATGCTCATCGGCAACGTCGGGAGCGAACCCGAGGTCCGGATGACGCCCTCCGGAGCAAAAGTGGCGAAGCTGTCCCTCGCCACCAACCGGTCCTTCCAGGATCGCTCTGGTCAACAGCAGGAGCGCACGGACTGGCACCGCCTCACCTTCTTCGGGAAGATGGCGGACATCGTGGAGCAGTGGGTCAAGAAGGGAGACCGGATCTACGTGGAGGGTCGGATAGAGTATTCCCAGACCCAGGATGATCAGGGTGGAACCCGCTACTGGACCGACATCGTCGCGAACGAGATGGTCATGCTCGGCTCGGGCCAAGGGGGATCCTCCGAGGGTGGGTGGCGGGGCACACCCCCCGCGGGAAGCCCGGACGGAATGGGCCGGGGTGGCGGCTCCTCCCCCCTTTCGGAACCGGACGACGACCTCCCCTTCTGAGGCGCTCTCCAGGGGCCGGGGTATCAGCCGTCCGCGTGGCTGGCCAACTCCGATTCCCAGAGACCCATGAAGTAGGACTCGTAACGCTCCGGGTGGGACTGATAATCCAGGCACCAGACATCAAAGGGCGGAAGGGCCAGCTTCCGGGAAACCCGCTCCGTGGCCAGGAGCACCATCTGGTCGTAACCCAGCTCTCCGGTGGTACCCGCCTCCCGGGCCGCATCCTGGGCCAGGACGTACGTCTCGTCCGGGGATAGGAGCAGCAGGATGTCAGCCACCTGGGCCGAGCAGTAGTCCAGGTATTTGGCCCGAAGGATCTCCTCAGGCTCGGCGCCGTCCCCCTTGGGCGGCGACCGACCGCCCTCCTCCGTCACGCACACTCCTCCTTTTCTGGGCCCTGCCGTCATTCGCCCCTGGCCATTCCGCCCGCGAACGGAAGGAGATCGAACCCGCCATATGTTTACGCCAGGTTGGCTGAAGCGTCAAGTTTTTCGAGAGAAATCAAACGCGGGCCCGATGGGCCCGCGCTGCCACAAGGGAGGCCTCCCCGCCGGGGAGAGGTCAGGAGCTCGGGGGTAGAACAGCCTCGCCGGTGGAGGCTACGGCCTCCTGCCGTTCCCGAAGGTGCCGGTAGATGGAGCGACGCGTGAGCCCGTAGAGCACCACCCGACTCAGGAACTCGGGATCGGTCCGCTGAACCTCCTCGGCCTGAGCGGCGATCTCCCTTGGAAGTCGGACGTTGATCTGGACGGAGCGCGTCTCCCACATCGGATCACCTCAAGATCGGCATAAGGCCAAGAGCTCCAGGGAAATACACACCAAGACAGGAGTGCTGCCGTGGCACCGGCTGACAGGGGGACCCTGGACTGGGGCGAACGGAACGAAATTATAGAGGGATTCGAAGGTACGCAACCCTTCCGATGGAGCGCTGAAGGGAAATCCCTGGTTTCGTAAGTTATTGGGAATATTACACTTAATGATTTGGGTAATTCGTCGAATCCACCTGTTCCCAACCCAGGTAGGATTCCGATTTTTTCAAATTCCCATTTCGTAAGTGCAATGTTGACGGGGGGTTCACCGAACGGGTGGAAGAGAAACGTGAGGCAGGTCCGTCACGGGTTATTTACGAAAAACCCCGATCAGGGAAGCACGGAGCGGAGGAAGGCCTGGAGGGTCTGGGAATGGAAGGAGAGGAACCGGGTGCGGATCTCTTCCGGGTCTTCGTCCCGGAAGATGTCGGCGGTTCGGAGACCCTCTCCCGCCCCCGCCGGCTGGAATGAGATGAAGCCACGCCACGCTTCATCCCGCCGGAAGAGGTTCAAGGTCGCCCGCCACTTCCGCCCACCCATCTCCAGCCCCCGGGACTCCACCGTCACGGGCGGCGAAGAGCGGCGGTGGGCTTGGGCTGAGGCGAATTCCTCCTGGACATGGGCCCCCAGGAAAGAGGCACGGTCCTCCATCCAGACGGCCAGGGGAGGAAGCGGGAGGATCACTTCGAGGAAGTGGAGGAGAAGGGCGAGGGGGTCCTTTCCCACCTCGAGCCCTCGCTCCCGAGCCCACTCCCGGGCCTGGGCGTAGAGGGGACGCACCGCCTCCCGGGGCAGAAGGGGGACGAGGGCCCCGGCCTGCCGGCGCCGATACTCCAGGTAGCGAGCCCCCAGGTCGGGATCCTCCGAAACCAGCGCTCGGATGGGGGTGCCCGCGTGGGGAGCCTCGGGATGGCCCTGTAACGCCGTCACGTGAAGGGCCCCCTCAGTGGACGAAGGTCCCGCCCAGACGGGGCGGCTTGACCACGGGTTGCACCTCATCCCTCGGCTCCCGCAGGAAGAGCCGGGAGAGGGTCTCCCGGTCTCCGAAGGTCTCCAGGACCTCCCGGAGGGCCCTGAACCTCTGGGGCTCGAAGCGGGCGAGGAGGTGCGCCAGACCTTCCCGGATCTCCCGGACGACCCCCCGGGCTTCCTGGAAGGTGAGGGGAAGGGGGAACCTCACCTGATAGCTCAGACCTTCCGTGGTGCCTGAGGGGAGAAGGCCCCGGATGTCCCTCCCGGGAAAGGCCCCACCCAGGGCGTCCTCCAGGACAGGGTCGGGCTCCCGGAAGGCCGTACCGAAGAGGAGGGCGTTCCCATCGCAATCCAGCCGGGCCCTGGCCAGACGGCCCCTCCCCATGACGATGCGAACCGACGTCCCTTCATGCAGATCGAGGTCCCTGCAGACATCCCGGAAGCCGATTCGAAGGAGCGTAGGCCGGGTGAGGGGCCCGTAGCCAGCCCTGCGGAGCACCCGAAGGGCAAGATCGAAACAGTAGGGAGCTACCGGCTCCCGGCGCCCGTTCACCGGGGTCGGGGTCTCGCCGGCCGCCAGGAGGAGGGCGTGGACATGCCGGAGGGTCGGCTCATAGACCCAGTCCAGGACCACCAGCTCCGTGCTGAGATCCAGCTGCTTCACGCCGGCGCTTCCCAGGTCCACGACCTGGGCGGCGGAGGCGAACCGGCCATCCAGGACCAGCGCCAACCCGATGTCCTCGATCCGGCCCTCCGGGAGATCCACCTCGTGCAGGTTCCGGTACTGGACCACCGCCCGGGTAAGGGTCAACTCGCAGACGCCAGGGACGTCGGCCATGGCCTCCGGACGGGACTCCGAAAGAGGCACACCATGATCTGGGGACAGCTCCGCCATCGAGAACCGGCCTTGGTCGTTCATTGCGCCAGAACCAATCGGGATTGATACGATAACCATTTGTTTATCGCCACCGCAAGAAACTCGTTCCGGACCCGGAGGGGCCGCTCGGCTTGCACTCTGGCCGCTTGCATGGCTCCGGCCACACGGGCATCTTTTCCTATCCCGCTTCGCGGGAGAAGGACGGTCACGTCACCTTCTAAGCCTGGAGTTCCGCCGCCTTGGACCGCCTTCGCCGCCGCTCGGTCGGGTTCCTGGAGCGGGAGGGAGAGACCTGGGCTTGCTTCCTCGTTACCTCCCGGGGTCCGGGAGGGAGGTGGCACGGCTACTTCTCCTTCCGCCCGAAGGACGGTGAGCTGGAGGAGGACGAGGTCCGGACAGCGGACATCTTTCTCGAGGCCTCGGAGTCCGAGATCGACCGGAAGGCACGGGGCCTGGGACGGCCCCTCCTGTCGGGCCTCCTGGCTTCCGCACTCCACACCCGGGAAAAGGCAGAGGGGGCCTCGCCCAGGCTGCGGCGGTGGTTCCGAAGCATGCTGGCCCAGAATTCCATGGACCTGGCGGGTTCGTGGCCCCGGGGGGGGGAGGGAGAAAACGGGGAAGTCTCCCTGCCCCAGCTCCGGTCGCTCTATGCATCCTACCGGATGGACCAGGTCTGCCACTTCATCGCGCTCGTGCAACCCGAGGAGTTCCAGGTTGCCGTGGACCGGGTCCTGGAGGGAAAGTCCTTCGACTTCGCCGCGAAGGACCGCCTCCAGTTCGCCATGATGGTGGTGGAGTTCATCGAGACCCACCTTCCCCTCCCCCCCTTCGAGGTGTGGGCCGAGGATTTTCTGGCCCATAGGATGGACTACGCCCTCTATGCCCACACCCTCCACCGGGAGGGACGCCTTCCCTGAAGGGGCCGGTAAGACCTGATCGTGGACCGACAGGTTGCCTCCGGGGCCCTTCTCGCCTAAGTTTTTATGCTTGTTTCGACAACCACCTCGAAGGGAGCGTGATCAGTTTGGAAGTCACCGTCCAGGACAATGAGAGCCTCGACCGGGCACTCCGCCGGTTCAAAAGGAAGGTTCAGCGGTCCGGCCTGTACTCCGAGCTTCGGAAGCGCCGCTTCTATGAGAAGCCCAGCGCACAGAAGAAGCGGAAGCGTGAGGCAGCCATCCGGCGGGAGCGGCGGCGCCAGCGGCGCGTGAGGCCCTGACCCCGGGACCTCTTCCCTCCTCCCCCCAGGGGAGCGCATGGAAGAACAGAGGCTCTCCCGGCGGGAGAGCCTTTCCGTTCTTCGCCTGAGCCTCTTCTTCAGGCCACGCTTCGCAGGAACATCCCCCCCAAAGACCCCCAGCTCTCCACGGTACCCGCCGGGAAACACTCCTCCACCAGACGGTTGAGAAGCATCATTCGCCCGGTGGACGGCCGAAGGGCGGAGGGAGTGAAGCCCGAGACGGCTTGGACCCAGCGGCAGAAGTTCCCGTCGGAGCTGAACCCGAGCCGGTGGGAGATGGCCAGCGTGGTGCACTCGGGATCGGAAAGGGCCCGGGCGGCGGCCAGGAGGCGGAACCAGCGGAGGTACTTCGCCGGAGAGGGGAGATCCCTCCGCCTGAACCTGGCTTTCAAGGCCCCACCGCTCAGCCCGGTGATCCCATGGAGGGATTCAAGGGAGGGGTAGAGGAGGGGGAGCTCCATGACACGCCGGGCAAAACCCCTCAGCTCGGCGGGAAGGCCACGGCCCAGGATCAGGGTCAGATCGGCGAAGAGCCCTTCCGTCCAGAAGGAGGTGAGGGCGGTCCGGCGAATCAGGCCGCGAAGTCGAAGGGCAGAGTCGTCGATGGGGGTCGTCGCCAGGCCTTCCGCCTTCCACGCCAGATCCCAACCCCGTAGGGTGGGAGGGGTGAGGGCCAGCACCGGAAGCCGGTCCAGGAGGGATCCGAGCTCCCCCCTAAGCCGTTCCTGGTCCTCCGCCAGGCAGAGGAGGAGGCGGGGGAAGCCGAAGGCGAGTCCAACCCGTACGTCCCCCATCCGGTGGAAGACGTCCTCCTCCGGGAGAGCAGCCCGCCGGACCGTCAGCCGGAGGCTGGGATTGGGGAGAGGTGCAAGGATCATACCCGCAAGTATCGGCAGAAGGGACTCATCCCGCAATCGGATCGGGCTCAGGCCCCGGACTCCTCACTACCTCCCAGCAGCTCTTTGGCCACCCCGTGGAAGTGCCGCTGGACCCATCGCCTCCAGGAGGGGGGAGGGGGCTCGAGGCCTTCCCCCGCCTCCAATCGGTCCAGGATCCCTTCCATCTCGGCCCGGACCTCGAGCAGCCTCTTCTTGTGACGCTGGCCCACCGCCCAGGAGATGCCGCCGAAGACCGCAGATCCAACGGCAATCCCGGCGGCCACCGCCAACGCGGCGGGCCCGGCGGCTGCCACGGCGAGACCCACACCCACCCCGGCTCCAGCCCCCCCACCGATCCCCCCGATGATTCCACCGGCCAGATGGTCGTCCCTGGTCCCGGGCTCCACCTCCAGTTCCACCACGGTCCGGACGTCGTCCACCGCCTCCATGCGCACCTCCACCCGCTTGGCGGAGGCCACGTAGTACTTCCGTGAGGTGGACGAGGCGGCCCGGGCGATCTGGGAAGCCCAGTCCACCGCCGGCCGGTACTGAAGGACACCGGTACCCTTGCGGACGTTCTGGAGGAGACGGCCGGCCACCATGAACTCATCGATCACGGAGGCCAGCTCCTCCCGTTTCCCGGGCACGACCCGGTAGACCTTCAGGGAAAGGGGGCCGTAGAGCCCGGAGAGGAGACCCAGGGTGGCGGGCGGAGCGGAGCGTACCTCGGCGAGAGCCTTCCGCACGAATCCTTCCTCCAGGCCGACCTCCCCGGCGATCCGGAACAGCTCCTTCTCGGTCAGTGCGGTGTCTCCGCCTTCGGGCTCGGAGGCCGCCATCTCTGCGGCCCGGCGGATCACCTCGTCGAATTCCCTCCGGGTGAGGCTCTTGCCCTGTTCCATCTCCTAGGCGAACTCCTCCGCCGCCTTCTCGTCCTTCAGGTATTGCTTGAAGGCCGATTTGTTGCTCGCCTTCATGTAGGCTTCCACCGGCTCGACCACGCCGGCCATGAGGTACTCGAGGATGTGCTGGTCCAGGAGCTGCATCCCGTCCTTCTTCCCCGTCTGGATGATGGAAGGGATCTGGTGGATCTTGTTTTCCCGGATCAGGTTGGACACCGCCGGCGTACCCACCATGACCTCCTGGGCGGCTACCCTCCCGAGACCCCCTTTCTTGCGCAGCAGTACCTGGGACACCACCCCCTTCAGGGACTCGGAGAGCATGGCCCTGATCTGATCCTGCTGATCCGCCGGGAAGACGTCGATGATCCGGTCCACCGTCTTGGGAGCGGAGTTGGTGTGGAGGGTGCCGAAGACCAGGTGCCCCGTCTCCGCCGCGGTGATTCCAAGCTCGATGGTCTCCTTGTCCCTCATCTCCCCCACCAGGATCACGTCAGGGTCCTCCCTGAGCGCTGCCCGCAGGGCATTGGCGAAGCTCTTCGTGTTGGTCCCGATCTCCCGTTGGTTCACCAGGCACTTCTTGTTGGGGTGCGTGAACTCGATGGGATCCTCGATGGTGAGGATGTGGTCGGCCCGGGACTCGTTGATGAGGTCGACCATGGCCGCCAGCGTGGTGGACTTCCCGCACCCCGTGGGCCCGGTGACCAGGACGAGCCCCTTGGTGAGCATGCAGAACCTCCGCACCGCTTCCGGGAGTCCGAGGTCGGCGGCGGTCTGGATCCTGGACGGGATGGTCCGCATCACGGCAGCCAACCCCTTCCGCTGCCAGAACACGTTCACCCGGAACCGGGCCAGACCTTCGATCTCGTAGGCGAAGTCGAAATCCTGGTTGGCCAGGAAACGCATCCGCCACTCCTCCTCCATGACCTCGTAGACCAGCGTCTCCAGGTCCTTGGGCGTCAGGTCCCTGAACTTGAGGCGCTGCATGTTGCCGTGGACCCGCATGATGGGAGGGGCGCCGGTGGTGAGGTGCAGGTCGGAGCCACCGCTCTGAACCAGGACTTTGAGGAACTGATCGATCTGGGCCATGTCCTCTTCCGCTGCGTCTCAAGAGTGAGGGATCAGGGTCGGGGGAGGGTGTCTCGTCATCCGTGGATGGGCTCCAGAGACCACGCCAGAAGCCCGTCCTCCCCCCGTTCGATTCCCAATTCCCACCGGACCCCGGCATCGTAGGCCGGGCGGAGGTCGGAGCCGCTCTCCCATCGGATGAAGGCGCAGGCGGCAATGTCCAGACAGTCTTCCAGCCACCCGCGGGGGGATCCCGAGAGGTCGACGGTGACCACGTCGAAGTGGAAGACCCGCAGCGCCTCGAGCTCCTGATGCCATCGGTCGGGGTCGTCGGGAAGCTCCAGGGAAAAGGCTTCCCCCGCCGCTTCCCCTCCCTTGTCGTTCACGTAGATGCTCCGCCACGCCGGATCAAGGACGAGCAGCGGGAGGTGGGGAAGGATCTCATAGCCCAGCTCCGAGGGCTGGGCACGCACCACGAATCGGGCCGAGCCCGACCGTGCCAGGAGCCGGATCTCGGAGAGGATCCCCTGGGGAGGTGAGGGGAAACGGTCCTGGAGGATGGGCTGACCATGGACCGGGCGAAAGAGGAACTCCTGTCCCGTCTCGTCCCCCATGTAGCGAACCTCGACCTGGCTCACCACCCCCTTCCGGTTGAGCTGGGCCGTCCAGTTCCCCCGCCCGCGAGCGTCCACCTGTGCCCTGGGGGCTGGGGAGATCATCTGGCCCAACTCCGACTCCCAGAGGGCATCCAGGGGGCGACGGCGGATCTTCCCGCCATCGTCGAACCACCCCCATGCCTTGACCCCCCGCGTGGAGATTCCGAACCGGTTGGACCCTGCCTCAAGAGCCAGGGAGAAGACCTCCCGAAGGGAGGCGGGCACCGGTTTCTCCACCTCCTCCTGGGCGACGGCCCGGGCGTAGACTTGCCGGATGAGCTCCCGGATCACCTGGGGGGAAGCCAGAGCCAACTGGATCTGGAGGTCGGTCCTGGCCTTCAACTGCTCCACCGCCTCCGTCTTGATGGGGGAATCCACCACCACGGTCAGGGTGTCCTGCGTCTTCATGATGGGGAGGGTGAGGTGGGTAAGGGCCCATTCCGGCGAGACCAGGCTGGCGGCCTCGGGGTCGATGGAGTCGGCTTCGGGAAAGACGTACGGAAGATCGAATTGGGAGGCCAGGCCCCACTCCAGCTCCTCCGGCGAGACAAAGCCCATGGCCAGGAGAGCCTCGCCGAAGTACCCTCCGTGCTCCCGCTGGTGGTCCAGGGCCCTGCCGACATCCTCCTCCGTGATGCGCCCAAAGCTCATCAGGATCTGACCGATCGTCCGACGTTCAGCCATGTTCCTCGTTCCGCGTTCGGGATCTTCTCTCTCGTGGGTAGCCTGAGGTTTCCGGTGCCCCCTGCCCGCCGGTTCGGCGACCCGACACGGCATCCGGGCGCCGACGCACACCCAACATGCCACGCCCGTTTGCCCCAGGGAAGCCTCTTGCCCCGGGGGAGCCAGATGGGGTCGGGGGAAAGGGACGGGTCGCCGTCTCAGGGCAAGCCGACGGAGAGGGTGTCCGGCAGAGACCTCACCTCCACCGCCCCTCCCATGACCCCCCCATGCCCTTCCGACAGGAAGGGGTATCGCCCGGGGGGGGCCCCCTCGAGTAGAAGGAGGAAGCGGCTCCCCCGGAAGGCCAGGGGAGGGCTCGACTCCTGTCCCGTCTCCTTCAGGAAGGCCCGAGCCTGGGCAAAGAGGGAATCCGCCGGGAAGCGGATCATGTGGACCCGGTGATCCACGGTGTGGAACTCCACGGCGTCCCCGGGAAAGGCGTCGATGAAGCGGGGCACGGCGTGCTCCTCCGAGCCCCGCCCCCCCAGGGTGACCCGATGCAACCGGGCCCCCGGGGGAAGGCCCAGAGCCCGTGCCGCTTCCACTTCGGGATCCGGCGTCTCGCCCCCCGGCCCGGCACAACCGCCCGCGGCCAGGGCGGCCCCGGATCCCAGAAAGAGGAGGAGGCCGGCTCTCGCAAGGAGAGCCGGCCTCGCAATCCGCCGAGGGTGGGACCGGCCCACAGGGGGCTCAGCCCCCGTGGCCCAGGGTCCAGACGTAGGCTGCGACGGCCCGGACCTGCTCGTCCGTGATGGAGCTGCCTCCCTTGGGAAGCATGATCCCGGGATGCTCCTTGGGCTGCGGTACCCCGGTCATGACGAGGTTCACGATGGCATCATAGGAGCCATCGACGTTCAGCCACTGGTCATCGGTGAGGTTCGGGGCCAGGGGGCCGCCCACGCCCCCCTGCATGTGGCAGGTGTAGCAGATCCCCGCCCCGGTGAAGACGGTCCGCCCCTCGGCCACCATGGCCGCCGTGACCCCCGCAGGGAGGTCCATGGCCGGGGCGGGTGCCGGGGCGCTGGGCTGGGTTGCGGCCGGCTGAGCGTCCTGGGAAGCGGGGGCGCCGCTCTCCCCACCACCGCATGCAGCCAATCCGAGGATCACGAACAGGGGGAAATACCGAGAGTTCTTGTTCACGAAGCTACCTCCGTTCCACAGGCTATGCAGAAGCGCCAATAGAGCTCCAACTCCTCGCCACAAACCGGACATGGAATCGACCGAACGTTGCTCCCGCAGAAAGGACAGAATCGTACCCCCGGGCGTTTCGGAAGGTTCTCCCGGCACCACGGGCAGTTCTCGGGAGCGGCGGGCCCCAGCTCCACCGTTCTGCTCTTCGGGTCTCCTGCGGGTTCTTCCTTCACCAGAGCCTCTTCCACCACTTCCTCCCTCTCCTCTTCACCGCCCTCCCGGGACAAGGGGACATCCTGCCCGGAAAGCTCGGGCGGGGAGCCCCCGGAATCAAGCTCCCGGGAAGGCAGGTCCTCAGCCAGCAGGGGGGCCGAAGCCATCGCCAGGGATGCCTCCTCCTCCCTCCGCGACCCAACCCATACGTCCGCCCCCACCGCCACCACCTCGCCGGGCATCCAGGCCAGCGCTTCGGCCACCTTGTCCGGGTTCAGGCGCACATCGGCGGCGGCGAAATCCCTGTAGAGGCCGGTGTTCGGGTTGGGTGACTCCAGCTCCTCCCGGATCTCCTGGCGAGCGGTCCGGGACTCGATGGTGAGGAAATCCCCCTCTCCTGCCAGAAGCCGGAGAAGGGCATGCTCATAGTCGGCGCTCATCTCCACCCCGATCTCGTCCCGGTGGGTACGATAAGGGACCAGGTTCTGGTAGATCTCCGCCACGGTGAAGGGGGCTCGCAGATGGTCAGGGTTCTTTCCCTGGATCTCCCGGACAAGGGCGGCATGGAACCGCCGGAGCACTTCGCCCTGCTCGAGGGTCATGGGTCACGTTCCTCTTCCAACAAAAGGAATCCTGCCTTCACCGCCGCCAGGATCAGACTGCGGGGATCGGTGGAAGGGATCTCCACTCCCCCCTGCTCGTGCCAGCGTTCGGCCAGACGCTTCATATACTCCCCCAGGGGCTCATGATGGAAGCCCGCGAGGTCTCTCATCTGCCGGACGACCTCCAGCCAGGTCCCTTTCAGGAGGCGGCCGTCCGGAAGCCGCACCTGATGGGAGGCCTCCCCCTCCGAGGGCGAGATGAACAGCTCCAGCTGCCCCACGTCGGCCCCTGGACCGAAGTCCGTCCCGTTCACGCTGGCCTCGATCTCCGCCAGCAACTCCTCCATCGGATCGGGGGAACCCTCCAACTCCTCCAGCCGCCGCTCCCAGGGGACCAGCCTGGCGTCCCGGTCCTCCATCTGCCAGAGGGTCCGCTTGAGCTCGATGATCCGCCACACCGCCAGGGAATCCCAGTGCTCCGAGGGCGGGACCCGCTCGAACTCCCTCAGCGCAGCCTCCCAGTCCCCTCGGTCGTAGAGGAGGTGGCCCAGGTAGACCCTGGCCTCGTGGAGATCCGGATCCTGCCGGAGCGCCCGCCTGAGGTGCCGGCTGGCTTCCACTTCGTCGCCCAACCGGTGCACGGTGTACCCCAGGGCCGCCACGGCCTCACTGCTGTCGGGGCGGACGGACACGGCCTTGGAGAAGACCTCCCGGGCCTCCGGGTAGATTCCTTCCCGGTAGAGAGCCCGGCCCATCGTGAGCATCAGCTCCACGTCCTGGTCGAACCCCAACTCCTGGACTTCCCGGAAGAGGGCCAGGGCCCGTTGCGACTCCCCGAGACGGAGGAGCGTCTCCCCCATCCCCACCAGAGCATCCTCGTGCTGGGGATCCAGGACCAGCGCCCGTTGGAACGCCTTCCTGGCCCAGGCGAACTCATCCCGGGCCAACCGGGCATAACCCAGCCCCGCGTAGAGATCCACCGCATTCGGGTAGAGAGAGAGGCCCTCCCGCAGCAGATCGAGGGCCCCGTCCAGGTCTCCGTCATGGTAGAGCCGGTGCGCCTGTTCGTCGTATTCCTCAGCGCTGAGGAACCGATCCTCCTTCACGGGCGTCTCCTTGGAGAGGGCCTCTGATTCGGACTCGTCCGCCTGGCTCCATCCGACTTCCCCGACCCGCCATTCTCTGGACCGAAACCTAACGCGGCGGTCTGCCTCGAACCACCCTGCATCCCGAGGGTCACCTGGCCGCCGGCCTCGGGGGGCCACCTGCTCCCAGGGGAGTCAATCGGAGCGGCCGTAGCTGACGCCGCAGAGGGGGCAGGCCCAGCTCTTCCCGGACCTGGCCAGGCGCTGGTAGGGGCCGTGGCGCGGGCAGGTGGGATCCCCACCCGCATCCAGAACCTCCTTGATCGCGGCCCTCTCCGCCCGGGTGGCCTTGGGAACCTCCAGGACATAGCGGAGTGAGGAGGTGTTGCATTCCATCATGACCAACCCGTGGCCATCCTCCCCCTCCCGGATCCCCATGACATCCAGCTGTCCCCCCATGGGAGAGCGGAGCCGTTCACCCTTGTAGTACCTGGCCAGGGTCTTCTTCTCCCTGGGGAGGGGGATGGGGTTCGTCGGACTCCCTGGCTGCGGCTGAGGCCCGGGGTTTCTCGCCATGTCGGATCATCCACTCCTTTGAAAGGGGAGGGCCGAGTTCTCAAGGCGGGGATCTCCGTCCGCGCCCACCGCTCCGGCCGCTCCAGCACCGGAGGTTGTCCCCAGGACCCCGCGGCGGGTCGCCAAACCCCGCTCCCTTGCTCGAAAACGGGCCTCGGACCCCCTATCGGGGGAAATAAAAGGCCCGAACCCCCACGAAGATGGGGGCCAAGTATAGTAAGGGGCGTGCGGGGCCGCTACCCGGGGGGGGG
>JBFYZD010000061.1:0-3463 GCA_041309685.1 Gemmatimonadales bacterium
ATCCTCCTCTGGACCTCGGGGCGGTGATTGCGGATGCTCCCGGAGCCAAACTCCACGCCGTTGTACACCAGGTCATAGGCCTGCCCCCGAGCCCTTGCGGGATCGGAATCCAGGAGGGCGAGGTCGTCGGGATGGGGATGCACGAAGGGATGGTGGGCCGCCGCCAGGGCGCCTCCCTCCTCCTCCTCGAACAACGGGAAGTCCGTGACCCAGAGCCACGCGCTCCCCCCCTGAGGCTCGACGCCCAGGGCCCGGAGGGCGGGAACGCGCACCGCCCCCAGAGACGGGGAGGTGACGCGGTCCGGACCCGCCGCCACCAGGGCCAGATCTCCCACTTCGAGTCCCAGGGAGCGGTAGTGCTCCTCCTGCATGAAGCGGGAAAGGGGCCCGGATCCACCCTCCTCCCCGCGCTTCACCCAGAGGAGCCCGGGGGCTCCGGCCTTCTTGGCCAGAGCTTCCAGCGCTTCGATGTCCCTGCGGGAGAGCGCCGCACCCCCGGCCAGGCGGAGCCCCCGGATCCGTCCACCCGTCTCCACCGCTCCGCTCAGGACCCTGAACTCCAGACCTCCGAGGACGGCGGTCCAGTCCTGGATCTTCAGGGGAAAACGCAGGTCGGGGCGGTCGGAGCCGTAGTCCTCCAGGACCTGGGCGTGGGGGTACCGGGCCATGGGGCTGGGCACCTCCACGCCGGCCAGCTTCCCCAGGGCCGCCATGAGCCCCTCCATCCAACCGAACAGATCCGGCGGTTGGATGAAGGAGGCTTCCACGTCGATCTGGGTGAACTCGGGCTGTCGGTCGGCCCTGAGGTCCTCGTCCCGGAAGCAACGGGCGATCTGGAAGTACCGGTCCAGCCCCGCGGCCATGAGGAGTTGCTTGTAGAGCTGGGGGCTCTGAGGAAGGGCGAAGAACTCCCCGGGGTGATTCCGGCTGGGAACCAGGAAATCCCGGGCACCCTCCGGGGTCGGCTTGGTGAGGATCGGGGTTTCCACCTCCACGAAGCCCAGCCTGCTCAGGTGGTTCCGCACCTCCAGCACGAGGCGGTGCCGAAGCTGGAGGTTGTGCTGCATCTCCGGGCGCCGGAGGTCCAGGACCCGGTAACGGAGCCTGAGGTCCTCCGAGGGGAGCTCCTCCTCCGGACTCCGGAACACGGGGATGGCCGGAGTGGTGGCGCCGTTGAGAAGGGTCAGCCGGGTGGCCCGAAGCTCCACTTCTCCCGTGGCCATCTCGGGATTCCGTGCTTCGGAGGGTCGGAGACGGACCTCCCCTTCCACCTCCACGACGTCCTCGGCCCCCAGCTCCCGGGTCACGGCCAGGGACTCGGGACTGGTCCAATCGGGACCGACGGAAACCTGGAGGAGCCCGGTCCTGTCCCTCAGGTCCAGGAAGAAGAGCCCTCCCAGGTCCCTCCTGCGGTGGACCCAACCACACAACCGGAGGTGGATCCCCGCGTCGGCGCCGGTGATCCGGCCCAGCATGCGGGCGCGATGGGAGGTCTTCTCGATCTCGTGGTCAGCTTCGAAGGACATGGGATGGTCCCGTTGGGGTCAGGTGCCGGGGTCCCCCCGGCCACGGGTTGGGGCCAGAGGGAGGAGGTGGAGAAGGGTGAATCCGAGGAACACGCCGGCCCCATCGGCCAGAACGTCGCCGGATGAGGGGTCCCGCCCGGGCACGAAGCTTTGGTGCCATTCGTCCAGGACCCCGTAGGCCATTCCCGCCAGGATCAGGAGAGAGGGGGGCAGGGACCGGCCCCCGGCCCTCCGCCCCCAGGCAAGGGTGGCACCCAGGACCGCGTAGAGCCCAACGTGCGCCACCTTGTCATGGATGACCAGCCAGGAGGACTCCGGGTCTGGCTGGATCTCGCTCAACAAAAAAAGGACCATCGCCCAGAACGCAGCGGGCCCCCATGCCAACAGAGCCTGAGTCACGCGATCCCATCAAGCACAAGTGCGACGGTCCCCTGCAGTCTCCTCTGGGCCCAGGCGTCCCCGGCCGCGGAATCCCCGCGGGTCTCCCCGACGGTCCACGTTCGGAGTGGAGGAGCCTGCGTGGGCTCGGGTCCGGGGGGGCGGACGCTCCCTCCTCCACCGGCCCGCGTTCCGGTACCGAACCAGCCTCGCTAAGTTAACTGCGGGTATTTTCCCGTACAAGAAAGGCCGGCGTCCCATGCCCGGAGGCTTGCACCCGGAACCCAGGAGACCATGATCCCCGCCGAAGAGAGGTTGGACCTGCTGGGCCTGATCCCGGAAGAGTTGGAGGAGGCCCTGGCCGTTCATTTCCGGGCCCGGGGCCAGCCGGCCTACCGCGCAGCCCAGGTCAGGGAGTGGGTCCTGGAGAAGATGGCGCCCTCCTTCGACTCCATGACGAACCTCCCCAGGGGGGAGCGGGAAGCCCTGGCCCGGGCCTTCCTCCTGGGGGAGGCGGAGAGAGCGGCCCTCTCCCGGTCCGCCGACGGCACGGTGAAACACCTCTGGCGCCTGGCGGACGGAGAGCTTGTGGAGTCCGTCCTCATCCCCTCCCAGGAGCGGCTGACCCTCTGCATCTCCTCCCAGGCCGGGTGCGGCATGGGGTGCACCTTCTGCGCCACCGGGTTCGGAGGCCTGAGGAGGAACCTCACCGCCGGGGAGATCGCCGCGCAGTACCGGGCTTCTCAGCGCTGGGCCGAAGAGGAGGGGTACGGCCGCGTGAGCAACGTGGTCTTCATGGGGATGGGGGAACCCCTGGCCAACCGGAAAGCCCTCCACCCCGCCCTTACCATCCTGAACCGGGGGTATGGCATCGGAGCCAGGCGCATCACGGTCTCCACGGTGGGTCTGGTGCCCGGGATCCTGGAGCTGGCGGCGCGGCCTGAGCAGTTCCGTTTGGCCCTCTCCCTCCACGCCCCCGAAAGCGGGCTCCGGCGGACGCTGGTGCCCCTGGAGGAGCGTTACCCCCTTCCGGAGGTGGTGGAGGCCCTCAGGGCCTTCGACTCCGCGGGGGGGAAGCGCATCACCTTCGAATACACGCTGATCCGGGATGTGAACGACCACCTGGCGCTGGCGCCGAAGCTGGCGGAGCTGGCCGCCGACCTCCAGGCCTTCGTGAACCTCATCCCCTTCAACCCCATTCCCTTCCAGGCGTGGGAGCCAAGCCCCTGGGAGAGGATCCGGGCCTTCGCCAGGATCCTGGAGGAAAGGGGTGTGCCGGTGGCGGTCCGGGAGCCCCGGGGGCGGGATATCGACGCCGCTTGCGGCCAACTCAGGGCCCGGGCCCTGGGGAAGCCGGAAGCAGGGGAAGGCTCCGGCCTAGCGGACCAGGTCGCCGATCCGACTCCAGCGGATCTCCCGTAGCCAGGGGAAGGGGTTGAAGGACTCCTTGTCGTAGGAGAAGTAGATCAGCACGGCCCGGCCCTCCAGCCGCCACCCCTCCAGGAGCCCCCAGTAGCGGCTGTCCAGGCTGGTGTCCCGGTTGTCCCCCAGCATGAAAT
>JBFYZD010000062.1:0-2794 GCA_041309685.1 Gemmatimonadales bacterium
CATGGGCCGGAGCCGCCAGCCAGCGAATGCGGACGTCGCCCTGGGGCGGTCCGCTGCGGATCTCGAGCAGGGGTTGGAGGAAGGGGGAGCGGAAGTCTCGATGGGCGTCAGGCACGACATCGCCGACCCGCACCACCAGGGTCAGGGGCGCGGGCGGCGTGAGACGCATCGCCGCGATCCACTCCTCCAGCCAACGCCGGACCGCGGCGTCGTCACAGGAAAGGCTGATCCCCGGGCCCATGGGCATACATTGGGCACGAAGAAGCACGGGCGCCAGCCCATGGAGAGCCGGCGCGCCAACGGCACCCACCCCTCCCGCGCCCCCGCGGTCCCGCGGGGGCACAGACGGTCCCGCCCGTGGAAGGAGTGACCTAGAGCGGGACGCCCGCGCCCGTGAACAGGGTGACCTCGGCCAGCGAGGCCTCCTCCTTCATGGTGGGCGGCACAAAGGGCTTCTTCTTCATCGCGTGCTGACCTCCTTCGTTCCGGGGAGACCGGATGCCACAAGAGAGTACGAAGCTACGATCCCCTCTCTCAGCAAGCTTCGAGCCCTGGGGGGACAGGGACGGTCTTATCCTTAAAATGTTGTCATGAATCGTTTTATGAAAAACGAAGGAGACCGGAGGTTCCTCAGATTGTTGCGTTCCCGCAACAGTGCGTCAGCCCCTCGCCCCATCCCATCCCCCCTGCCGCCTACCTACCTCCTCAGCGGGAGAGGAGGCGGTCCTTCGCGGAGCGCAGCGCCATGAGCGTCACCTCTCCCACCCCCAGCTTTCCCCGCTCCCGTGCCAGGCTCAGGTAGGCCCGGGCCTGGGAGGCCGGCACCTCCGGCTGGTCGGCGGCCGGCTTGCGCACCAGGGTCAGGGCCTCCTCGGGGCAGGTGGTGACGCACAGCCCGCACCCGATGCAGCGCTTCAGCTCCACCGCCACTCCTTCTCCATTCCCGGCCAGGGTGATGGCGTCCATCTGGCAGCGGTCCACGCAGCTCCCGCACCCGTTGCACAGCTCCGGGTCGTACGCCACCCGGAAGGGAGAGGAGACCAGGCTGGCGGGGTCGGGGTGGCGCTTGAAGGCCAGGAGGACCTGGCAACAGTCGCCGCAGCAGCAGCAGATGTTGGAGATCTTCTGGTACCCGCTGGGTTGGAGAACCAACCCGGCCTGGTCCGCCTGCCTGAGGATGCGGAGGGTCTCCTCCTCGTCGATCTCCCTCCCCAGGCCGTTCTCGACGTAGTAGTCGGCCGCCCGGTCGAAGACCAGGCACGACTCCAGGGGGCGGTCGCACCCTTCCCCCACCATCCGGTGCTCCTTCCGGCAGATGCAGGGGGCCACCGCGTACCGGCGCCGGTCCTTCACCAGGGCCGCCGCCTCCTCGTGGGGGAGGATGTCGCGAGCCACCGGCACCTCGGCATGAACGGGGATCGTGCGGAGCTGGGGGGCCCTCCTCCAGGTCTCGGGCTGCATCAGGTGGGGGAGGTATTCGTTCATGTCCCGGATCAGCTCGGGATCCAGGTCGTTGACGTGGAACTCCCAGATGCCGATGACATACTGGGCCGCCATGTAGTGGGGCTCGTCCCCCTTGTGCAGCCGGTAGATCAACCCCTTCCGGGACATGTCGTAGAGGCGCTTCGCCGCTTCCGGCGGCTCCAGGCCCGCCCGGTGGGCCACCACCCGGACCGGTTCGGCCAGAAGGGTCAGGTGGAGGGCGAGCTCCGCCTCATCGGGGGTGAACAGCCGCCGCAGGATGCGCAACTCCACCCCGCTCCCGGTGGCGGGAAAGCCGCCGGGAAGCCCGTCCAGGTGACGGGCAAGCCGATGGAATACGCCTTCAGTCATGGGTCGCCGCCCTTTCCGGCCCCGGCCCATCCCTGGAGGAGGACCCCTGTCCCTTCGGGCCAGGGCGCTCGGAGGAGAGTGGGGCCGGGGGGGGAGCCCGGGCAAGGAGGGTCGGGTCCGGGGAGAACGGTTCGGTTGGGCTCCGCCCCGGATTGTGCGAAGGAGCCACCGAGGCCTAGAATCCCCCGGCAGGACGCAGACCGGCGGTCTCCAAGCGGTTTCGGCACACCCTGGCATCGGGAGCCACCATGGAGAGAAGAGCCCTCGTGAAGGGGTTCCTGGGGGTGTTGGGAACGGCCATTCTGGCGCCGATGGCCTTTCCGGCGCGCCTCCTGGCCTGGGGTGCGATCCGGGGGTGGGCCCCGACCCATCAGTACATCCTGACCCGGGCGATGCAGGCCCTCTCCCTGGACCCCGTCTTCCGGAACACCCCTTTCCCCACCGCCGAGCAGCTCACGGGCTGGGACTTCGTGGAGATCTCCCTGTTCGGGGGGAAGAGCGGGGCGGGGCCGGACATGGACGGGAACAGCAGCTACTCCTGGCACTACTACAATCCGGAGCGGGGCCTCGGCGAGGCGCCCGCCCGATCCGCCGAATTCTTCCGCCGGATGATCGCGCAACGGGCCCAGAGCTCGGACAGCGCCCAGGCGACGGCGTGGGGAGCGCACTTCCTCGCGGACATGTTCGTCCCCTACCACACCATCGGCGTCCCGGCGGTGGAGGCCCATGACCGGTTCGTCCTCGGGGCGGGCTCGTTCTCCGAGACCGACTGCGGCCCTCCTCATCTCCTCTACTCCCTCACCGAGGCTCCCCCGCCCGGATGGGGGGGCGGAAACGACTACGCCGACGCTCTTCCGATCTGGGATGCCGATGGTGTGGTAGGGGACGAACATGTCCGCGAGGAAGTGCGCTCCCCACGCCGTCGCCTGGGCGCTGTCCGAGCTCTGGGCCCGTTGCGCGA
>JBFYZD010000063.1:0-4394 GCA_041309685.1 Gemmatimonadales bacterium
CGAAACCGTCACCTGGGAGGGGGGCCTCCTCACGGTCACGGGGCGGGAGGCGGGCCGGAGTTCCCTGGATCTGTCGGTCGGCTCCGACAACGCTGGTGGAGGGACCCTCTCCTTCGGAGCCATGGCCACGGTTACCGAAGGTCGCGAGGCGGCGGCGATCACGGCCTCCGCAGCGGGGGGAGAGCTGAATCTGATCCATGGGGCCTACGGCTCACTGGCCGGTCTCGAGGTCTCCTTCTCGGCCGGAGGCGGCGACGGCACGGCCAGCCTGGGTGTCGCCGCCGGCACCTACGCTGGTGTCGACGTGGCGGGCACCCTCGGAGGCCACGCCGCCACCGGAGAGGGGCAGATCCTCACCGGCGCCGATGGCACGGGTGTCGAGGGCCTCATGATCCGGTACACCGGAGCCGATACTGGAGCCATAGGGAGCATCGCCTTCGGCCGCGGGGTCGCCTCTGCGGTGGAGCAGGCCGCGAGCTTCCTTCTCGGCTCCGGCCCCGGAACCATCAGTGGGGTTCTGGAGGGGATCGACCCGCAGGTCCAGCGGCTCTCCGACCGCATCGAGGAGCTGAAGACCAGGCTGGAGCTTCGAAGGGAGGAGTTGATCAAGCGCTTCGCGGCCATGGAGGAGGCACTGGTGCTGGCCCAGCAACAGTCCCAGTGGATCGCGGCCCAGTTCGGCGCACTGAGCAGCTCCTCGCAGGAGCGGTAGCGGGGGCTCGAAAGGAAACGGAAGGCAGGGGGGGATGAGCTACGACAGGAAGGTGAACCCGTACCAGCAGAACTCGGTGCTCACCACGAGCAGGGAGCAGCTTGTGCCTCTTCTCTATGAGCACCTCCTGGTGAATCTCCGCAGGGCCTCCAAGCAGATCCTGGCCAAGGACATCCCGGGGAAGGCAGCGAGCGTTGAGAAGGCGACGGGGATCCTCTATGAGTTGCTGGCCAGCCTGGACTTCGAGGCGGGCGGCGAGCTCGCCGCCCGCCTGGCCTCCCTGTACACCTACTTCCTGAAGGAAATCACCGAAGCCAGCAGGTCCCTGGAAGCCCCGCGCCTGGATCCCCTCATCGAAATGGTGGCCTCACTCCACGAATCGTGGCTGGAGGTGACCCGGGTCGTGGCCGGGGGAGGTGGGGTGGAGGGTGCCGGGAGCGTGTCCGGATGAACGACGGGTCGGCCGGCAGGGAGCGCTCCTCCTCGGAGGACCTCAGACGCCGTCTGGCTGCCTATTCCCGGTACGCCGAGCTGGTGCGGGGGCAGATCAGGGCCGTGCAGGAGGAGAACCTGGAACGGTTCAACGAGTTGGCGGAGGCCCGGGAGAGGGTCCAGGACGAGCTGGGCGCTTCGCCACCCGAGCCTCCTTCGCCCCATTCGCTGGATCCCGAGGGCAGGGCACTCCTGGAGAAGATGACCGCAGAGCTCCGGGAGGCGCTGGCGGGGGACAGGGAGCTCCGGGCCCTCCTCTCCAGGGAGCGGTCTTTGGTGGCGAGCCAGCTCCGGGCCATGTCGGAGCGGGGGGGCAACGCCAGGAGATACCTGACGGGAGAAGCCCCCTCTGCCCTGGGCCGGCCGGCCCGGCTCAATGTCCGTCTGTAGGGCGGGTAGGGTGGTGGACGCTAAAGTTCTTCCCCGGCCGGTCGAAGCTTGTGGGAAGAGGAGGATGTCACGATGACGATCTACGACATGGTGCCCGGTCACCTTCGGGCCGGAGGACCGCTACGAGTGCGCGAGCTTGAGGGCTCCTCGAAGAAGGAGGGACCCAAGGAGGCCGCATTGGTCGAGCGGGCGGACAAGGTGGAGATCTCGGAAGAAGGCCGGGTCCTGGCTTCCCGATCCCAGATGGCGGGCGAGGCCGGCGGCGACCTGCCCCCGGAGCGCCTGGGGGAGATCCAGGGGAGGATGGAGGACGGGACGTATGACTCCCCCGAGGTCGCTCTGGAAGTGGCGCGGATAATCTTCGAGTCCGGAGAGCTCGATCTCTGAGCCCCGGTTCCTACCCGGAGAGGTGAAGCATGAAGTTCCTGATCGTGGATGACTCGGCCACCATGCGGAGGATCGTGGCCAATTCTCTCCAGCGCATCGGCTTTCAGGACCATGACGAGGCCGGAAACGGGATTGAGGCACTTTCGAAGTTCAACGGGTCTTTCGACTTCGTCATCACGGACTGGAACATGCCCAACATGGGCGGGCTGGATTTCGTGAAGGCCCTCCGGGGACGTCCCGACGGAAAGGTTGTCCCGATCCTCATGGTCACCACCCGAAGCGTGAGAGAGGACATCCTGCAGGCGGCGCAGGCCGGTGTGAACAACTACGTGGTGAAGCCGTTCACGCCCCAGGTCCTCAAGGAGAAGATCGATCAGGTCCTCGGGGCCGTTCAGGAGGCGGGTTGACCATGGCAGCTGAGAAACTGAATCGGGATGAGCTCCTCAAGGACTCGGAGGCCACCCTGCGGGAGGTCGCCGGGATCCTCCTGGAGTTGTGGGACCGGGGCGGATCCGGTGTCAGCTCCGACCATGAGGAAAAAGGGAACGGGAACGGGAAATACCGCCGGCTCGGGGACCTGGTGGGGATCCTCATGACCACGTACCGGGAGATCCAATCGGTTCTCCTGGGGATCCGGGAAGGACGGGGGATCCTCCAGCAGGCGGCCATGGAGCGGGTGAAGAGGACCCACCAGAAGCTGGAAGAGGTCACCCTCACCACCGAGGTGGCCGCCACCGACATGCTGGACGGGCTGGACAGGGCCCTGGCGCTGGTGGATACGATCCTCCCGGCGGATGCCCAGGACGCTCCTGGGGACCAGGTACGGGAGGTGGCCGGGGAACAGCTCAGGGAAGAGCTCCATCGCCTGGTGATCCTCCTTCAGTTCCAGGACATCACGGCGCAGCAGCTTGCCCACGCCGTGGGCGTGCTCGCGGAGGTGGAGGACCGTCTGGAGGCGCTGACCAGGCTCTTCGACCTCCACCAGCTGGACTCCGATGAGGAGCTCATGAGGCTGGCCGGCAAGGAGAAGGGCGACTTCTCCCCGAACTTCGATCCCGCGGCCTCGACCCAGGACGCCGAGAGCCGGCAAGCTCTGGCCGACGAGATCTTCACCCACCCGGGGGGGGCTGCCGCCAGCTGATCCCCGGGGCCGTACCGGCTCGAGCCCCCGGTCCGGGCTCCGGCGGCAAACGAAGGGGGACTTCCTTGACCGCCTCACCCATTCGCTTCCCGGGTCCGACCCCCCGCCTCCCGCTCCCCCAACGGATCGAGGGGGCGGTTCGCTTGAAGGTGGTGGGTCAGGCCGCCGTCCTCCACCGCCTCCTGGTGGCCCTCCTGTCGGGCGGTCACGTCCTTCTCGAAGGTGTTCCCGGTCTGGCGAAGACCCTCCTGGCCCGTACGCTGGCCGAGGCGGTGGACGGCTCCTTCCGCCGGATCCAGTTCACCCCCGACCTCCTTCCCTCCGACATCCTGGGAAGCATGGTGTTCCAGCAGGAGACCCGGAGCTTCGTCCCTGCTCCGGGGCCCATCTTCGCCAACTTCGTCCTGGCCGACGAGATCAACCGGGCTCCCCCGAAGGTCCAATCGGGGCTGCTGGAGGCGATGGAGGAGCGGCAGGTGACGCTCGGCGGGGAGAGCTTCCCCCTGAGGGAGCCCTTCATGGTTCTGGCCACCCAGAACCCCCTGGAGCACCACGGCACCTATCCCCTGGCGGAGGCCCAGGTGGATCGGTTCATGATGCACCTCCGGCTGGACTATCCCGGGAGGTCCGAGGAGCGGGAGATCCTCCGGATGGCCACCCGGCCCCGGAAGATCAGGACGGAAGCGGTGGTCACGGTGGAGGAGCTCCTGAGGGCGAGGGAGGAGGTCCAGGGAGTGCACGTGGACGCTCGCATCCAGGACTACGTGGTGGAGCTCCTGCACGGCACCCGGGATCCCGCGGCCCTGGGTCTCGGGGAGATGGCGACGATGGTGGCCATGGGCGCTTCCCCCCGGGCCGGCATCGCCCTCCAGGACGGGGCCAGGGCAAGGGCCTGGCTGGAGGGGCGTCCCTTCGTGCTTCCCGAGGATGTGAAGGCGCTGGCCCGGGACGTCCTCCGTCACAGGATCCTCCTCACCTACGAGGCCGAGGCCCGGCGGATCGGCCCCGACGACGTCCTGGGCCGGATCCTCTCTGCCGTCCCCGTGCCCTGAGGTGGATTCCATGGTCGGCCTTCCCGTCCGGGACTCCGGCAGGGAGGAGGCCACCCGCCTGGCCGCTTCCCTTTTCGAGGCCGTCCGCCGGCTCCAGATCCATGTCCAGGCTGCGGCCGATTCCCTTCTCCCCGGGGAGGGAGCGTCCAGGCTCGGGGGGGGTGGGGTGGAGGTGACGGGCGTGAGGGAATACCAGCCCGGGGACGAGGTAAAGATCGGA
>JBFYZD010000064.1:0-52549 GCA_041309685.1 Gemmatimonadales bacterium
CGCGCTCTCCGACACCGTGAGATCGAGGGTGGACGAGGTTTTCGGCTTCATCGCACCCGACGCTCCCGGTTGCGCGCTCGGGGTGATCCAGGGCGGGGAGGTGGTCTACGGCAGGGGGTACGGTCTGGCCAACCTGGACTGGGGGATTCCCATCACCACCGCCACCGCGTTCGACATCGGCTCGGTGTCGAAGCAGTTCACGGCGACCGCGGTGGCCCTCCTGGAGGAGGACGGCGTGCTCTCGCTGGAAGACGACGTACGCCGCTGGATCCCCCAGATGCCCGACTACGGCAGCACCATCACGATCCGTCACCTCCTCAACCATACCAGCGGCGTCCGGGACTACCTCACGCTCCTGGACCTGGCGGGCTTCGACTTCGACAACGTCTTCAGGGAGGAGGACGGCGTCGCGGTCATCACGCGCCAGCGGGCTCTCAACTTCGAGCCCGGGTCGGAGTTCCTCTATTCCAACTCGGGGTACCTGCTCCTGGCCCACATCGTCCGGCGGGCGTCGGGGATGTCGCTCGGCGAGTTCCTCCAGGCGCGCGTCTTCGGGCCGCTGGGGATGGAGGGAACCTCCATCTGGGAACGGAACACGAAGATTCTCCCGCGACGGGCCACGGGGTACGCCCGGGAAACCGGCGGGACCTGGAGGATGGATCACGCCTGGAACTTCCAGATGGGGGGGGACGGCCAGGTCATCACCTCCATCGAGGACCTGGCCCGCTGGGACGCGAACTTCTACCGACCCGAGGTGGGCGGCCATGCGCTCCTGGACCGGTTGCACACCCGGGGCATCCTCTCGGACGGCGACACCATCGGCTACGCGCTGGGCCTAACCCTGGACCTCTACCGAGGCGTGCGCCGGGTTCAGCACGGAGGATCCTGGGCGGGCTTCCGGGCCATGATGGCCCGCTATCCCGACCAGCGCACCAGCATCATCGTGGAGTGCAACCGCGGCGATGCCAGGCCCGCGGTCTACGCCAATGCGGTGGCGGACGTGGTGCTGGCCGACGCGTTCCCCGAGGCGCCGGTGGGGGAAGGGGTGGGAGGGACAATGGCCGCGGGCCCCAACCCCCCCGCCGTCCCGGAAGCCCCCCCCCTCTCCCAGGCAGAGCTTTCCGAACTGGTGGGCGCCTACCTGAGCGAGGAGCTGGACGCCACGTTCCTGATCGAGGCGGAGGGCGGGCGCCTCCAGCTTCGGAGGCCGGGCCGCGAGCCGGTTCCTCTGCGCCCCGGGGAGGACGGCGCGTTCCTCTCCCCCGGAGCGATTCTCACCTTCGTGCGGGAGAACGGGCGCGTGACCGGCTTCAGCATCGACGCCGGCCGGGTGACGGGGCTGGTCTTCCTGCGCCTCCCCCGGTAGGCGGGAAGGGAGCCCGGCCCCCCCGGCCCCCCGGCCCCTCTGATCGCTCTTGGCTCAAGAGGGTGGAGGCCGACGAAAAGCTCAAGAAGCTGGGCACCTGCATGGTGAAGACCCACCTGAGCCTGACGTGCGACCCCGCCATCAGCTGGTCGGCCCAGAGGTGAGCGGCAGGGGCGCTCCACCGACAGCGGCCGAGCGATGGTGCTCCGGGGCCCAATCTCTTGCGGGACGGGCCAAGAATGGTCAAAGAACGGTGGGTGGGGTGGGGGCTTTGGTGCGGTCGAGGCGTCTTCCGGGATAGGCTCGGGCTCGGTGGGATCGAACCTGGGGGATTGAGGGGGGAGATTTCATGGATCCGGGCCCGGAGGGCGGCCCATCTGGAGGGCCGGATGGGCGTGGCAGCCGGTGTCTGCCGGTCCGCCCTCTCTGGCTGGGGAGGTTGGGCGGAGGGGGTTTCTGGATTGGCCGGATCCCGATTCGTGTCATCCTGGATTCCCTCGAGCAGCCCGTCCCCGACGCACGGGTGGATATGGTGGGGCGGATTGAGGCTCGAGCCGAAGCGATGCAGGAAACTCACTGCCCCTATCGAGGCCGTGGCCGGCGCCGTGGGACAGGCCTTCCCGGAGCGTGGCCTGGAGGGCCCGGAGGAGGATGTGGAGGACGGCGCTGGCGAACCGGGACGTGGGGAAACACGCGGTCCACCAGCTGGGCCGCGGTCTCGGCCATGCGCTTTGCCTTGCAGGAGGGACAGGCTCCCCGTCCCTTGCAGGAATACGCCACCAGGAAGTCGTGACCGCAGCCCGAGCGCCGGGCCCTGGCGAACCCGTGGGCCAGGATGCCACACCTCAGACCCCGCCCCAGGCGCGTGCGGAATCTCAGGGGCCTCCGCCCGGGACGGTGCGCACTACCAGGGGGCGGGCCTCCTCCAGGGCGAAGCGCTCCGCCGCCCCCTCGTCGAAAGGCCCGTGGGCCCGCAGCGCGTAACGGAAGGTCACCTCGTCGTCCTGGGCCGCCCGGTAGTTGGTCTCCCAGTAGTTGTTCATCACGTAGGAGTAGAGGGTGGCGGAGGGTTGGGCCGTCTCCAGCCACCCGGTGACGATGGCGTCGGTCCGGATCTCTCCCAGTTGGATGAGGGGCGCGTCCACGGTGATGAGCGTCAGGCCCCCCGATGCGTCGGAGAGGTCCACCCAGCGCTGCACGCTGAAGTAGTTCTTCCCCGCCCCCGGTACCTGGTCCACCTCGGGCCGGAAAGAGCCGAAGGGGACGTCCACGCGTACCTGGGGAGCATCGAGCGCGAAGGGGAAGCGGAAGAGGACGGCCTCGGGCTCCAGCACCCACGCCTTGGCCACGGTGATGGCCAGCTCCACCCGGTCGAGCCCCTCCACCACGCGCACCTCCGTAACCAGCTCCCCCCGCAGCCCGGGAGCCGGCGCCGTGACCGCCAGGGACCGGACCAGCGGTCCCCTCTCCTTCCAGGTGATGCGGGCCTCCCCGGGCCCCGCGGCGGCCTGGGGGTCCCGGCCGGCCACGTACACGTAGCGCGCCGCCCCTCCCGCCCCCGGCTCCACGATCTCCCGCCCGGAGGCCCGGTGGATCAGCGAGCGGATGCGGCCGCTCCCCCCCTCCACCTCCACCCGATAGGCGGCGCTCTCCAGGAGGGCGCCGTCCGGGCCGGGCGCCCCGTCACCGCCGATGGACCCCCGCGTGCCGGACCCGGCCTCCACCCGGTAGCGCCGCGCCCCCTCCCCCGGCACCTCCGTGGCCAGAAAGGCCAGCTCCCCCGTGGAGAGGCGCTGCGAGGGGACCAGCCCTCCCCCTTCCTCCCGCACCGCATCCCCGCCCCGCGAGGCCGCGGGCGGCAACGTCACCAGGTCGGTCCGCGGCCAGGGGAGGGTGTTGAAGACCTCGGCCGGCCCGCCCCCGAGGCCCGCCCCCTCGGTCCCCGCTCCGGGCGCCTCGCCCTCCAGTGCCGTGAGCCTCAATGCCTCGGCGAGCGCCGCCGCCCTCTCGGCGAACTCCTTCTTCCGCTCCCAGGAGGTCACGGTGAGCTCGGAGTAGGGCTCGCTGATGGAGTTCCAGGACCCCCACGTGTGCTCGTAGAAGAGGAGGACGTTACGCCACGCCTCGGCCAGGATAGCCTGATCCAGGACCACCCCCCGCATGCGGGCTAGCGTCTCGGTCTGCACCAGGCTCTCGGCGGACCGGCGGGTGAGAGCCGTCTCCCGGGCCGAGGAGGCCGCCCCATCCTCCCAGTACCCCGTCATGTCTCCCCGATGGGTGGGGAGCCGGTCCCCATAGCGGCGCTCCAGCTCCCGGAAAACCTCGGTGGTCCCGGAGATCCGGAGCACCGGGGAGGCGTAGCGCTCGTTCCACTCCCGGACGGCCCGGGCCAGGGTGGGATCGGGCGGCCCGTTGTCGGACCCGATGTTGTAGCGAAGGTAGGAGAGGTCGTAGGGGTATTCCCGGGTTTCGAGCTGGTCCAGGTAGCGGAAGACCTTCTCCTCGTCCAGGCGGGCGGAGATGGAGTCGTACCCGAGCCCGGTGTGGAACCAGGCGTACCCGCCGCCCGACACCCAGGTGAGGACCCGGCTCTTCCCGGAGGGGCCCTCCCACCAGAAGGGCCGGTCCCCCAGCGCCTCGGTGAAATGGCCGATACGGTGGCCGAAGTTGGGGCCGATGGAGAGGTAGCGGATCCCGCTCCCGGCCAGGGCCTCCACCAGCCCCCAGGTGAAGCCCGGGATGTCGGAGAGCATCTCCGACTCGATGGGGACCCCGCTCCGCTCACTGAGCTCCCGGGCGGCGTCGAAGGCATGCAGGAGCGTCTCCTCGTTGGCCAGCCCGGTGAGGAGGCCGGCGTACATCCCGTCCAGCTCGATCCACCCGCGGCGGATCCCCTCCAGGAGCCGTTCGCTGGGCGCTCCCGGGTGGGCCCGCAGGTAGGAGTCCACCGGCCAGATCCCCTCGGGGTTCCAGACGAAGCGGGCGCCCTCCGGAAAGCCCTGGGAGGCCTCACCCAGGCGCAGCGCCTCCTCCAGGTGGGCCCACTGGAGACGCTCCACCTCGTCCTGATGGTGGGTGTAGCCGATGTCCAGGTGGGTGTGGTGCAGGAGGTAGAGGGTCATGCGCCGGGGGGGCCTCACCGTGTAGGCCACCGTGTCCCGGTACTCCCCCAGGCTCACCTGCAGGGACACGGTCTCCGGCTCCGGCACCGCCGGGACGGGGAGGGTCAGGCGGGTGTGCCCCAGGGCCAGGGTGGTGTCCGCCCGGCCCACGGGGCTCTCCAGCCGGAAGCGGCGTCCCCCCTCCAGCTCCAGGAGGTCCAACTGGAGGATCTGGGCCTCCCCGCCGGCGGTACGGAGAACGGCCGGGGCGTTGCGGATCTCCAGGTGGGGCACCAGCGGATCCCGGAAGACCATGAACCAGGTCCGCGCACCGGCGCTTTCCCCCAGGACGTCGAAACGCACCGCCTCCCCTGGCTTCCACACCCCCCGGGGGAGGGTCAGGAAGAGGAACCCCATGGCGTCCCCGTACCGATCCATGAGGGTGACCCGGAATTCCCCCCGGATCCCCCTCTCCCCCACCCACACGAGCGTGTCGCCCAGGGCGGCCCGGGTGGGGTTGGGCACCCGGAACCCGTCCCGGCCGTTGATGCGCACGTCGAAGCTCCGGGGCTCGGCGTTCACGTCGATCCCCACCATGAGGACGAAGGTGGCCTCCTCCCCGGGGAAACCCGCCGGCACCGCCTGGCTCTCCCAGGCTACGGAGCGTGCCCGGTCCTCGGAGCGCACCAGGAGGGAGGTGCCGATGGAGGGAACGGGGGAGTGGTAGGTGAGGACCTCCCCCTGGAGATCCCGGGCGTACCCCGAGAGGTAGGGGGTGGGGAGGAGCACCCTCAGGATGGAGGACTCGGCGGCCTCGCTCCCGGCCGGGGGGGATCCTCTTCCCCCCTGGGGAGGAGAGCACGCGGCCAGGGCCAGCACCAGGATCGGGAGGGGGGCGGGGTGGAGGCGCATCATGGTCGGGGGTCCTCTTCCGGTTTCGGGAAGCTCCAAGTCTGCCCCTCCGGGACCCGGGAGGCAACGGAGGGGTACTCAGGACCCGTTTCCGACAGCGGAACCAGAGAGGTCACCATCCTGCCCACTCCTTGCCGGCCATCCACACGCCATGAGCCGAACCGACCCCCACCACGGCCCCACCGGGATCGTCCTCCTGAACCTGGGGGGACCCAAGGAGCTGAACGACGTGGGCCCCTTCCTCCTGGAGCTCTTCCAGGACCGGGAGATCATCCAGCTCCCCTTCCAGAAGTGGCTGGGGCCCTTCATCGCCAGGCGCCGGACCCCGAAGGTCCAGGCTCTCTACAAGGGGATCGGGGGCGGATCCCCCATCCTCCACTGGACCCAGGTCCAGGGAGCGGGGATGGTGGAGCGCCTGGACCGCCTCTCGCCCGAGACCGCTCCCCACCAGTTCTACGTCGCTTTCCGCTACATCCCCCCCACCAGCGAGGACGCCCTCAAGCGGATGAAGGCCGACGGGATCCAGCGGGCCATCGCCTTCACCCAGTACCAGCAGTTCTCCTGCGCCACCACCGGATCGAGCCTGAACGAGCTGTGGCGGGCCGCGGGGAGGACCGGGATGGCCCGGGAATTCCAGTGGAGCGTCATCGATCGGTGGCCCACCCACCCGGGCTTCGTCCGGGCCATGGCGAAGACGGTGCGGGAAGGCCTCGAGCAGTTCCCGGCAGAGGAGCGGGAGGGCGTCCTCCTTCTCTTCAGCGCCCACTCCCTCCCCCTCTCCATCATCGACCGGGGGGATCCCTACCCCCAGGAGGTGGGGGCCAGCGTCCACGAGGTCCTGAAGGAGGGAGGGTTCCGCAACCCCTTCCTCCTCTCCTACCAGTCGGAGGTGGGACCGGTGCGCTGGCTGGGGCCCAGCACCGAGTCGGTGATCAGGGAACTGGGGGCCAAGGGATTCAGGAAGGTCCTGGTGGTGGGGATCGCCTTCACCAGCGACCACATCGAGACCCTCTCGGAGATTGACCTCGAATACGGCCACCTTGCGAAGGAGGTGGGGATCACCCACTTCAGGCGAGCCCCCGCCTTCAACGGCGAGCCCCTCTTCCAGGACGCGATGGCCGAGATTGTCCTCGACCACCTCCGGAGCGGGGAGGCGTGCTCCCCGCAGTATGGACTCCGCTGCCCGGGGTGCAGGAACCCGGAGTGCAGGAACATCCTCAACCCGGTGGCGCCTTTCGCCAGAACGCCGGTGGAAGCGGAGTGAGGACGGCCCCGGCCCGGTTCTCCGCCCTCCTCGACCCGCGCCCCTATCCCTCCCCCTCCGCCAGGAACCGCACCAGCCCTCCCCACTCCCGGTCCACCTTGAAGCCGTGGGCCCGGAGGAAGGGCCGGGAGATGAAGTGGGTGTTGAGCGCCCGCACCCCCTGGGACCGGAGGCGGAGCATGAAATCCTCCAACAGCTCGCCGCCCAACCCATTCCCACGGAGGGAAGCAGCGATCACGAGCCCGTCCATGTGGGCCACCGTGGGTTCCACCAGCTTGTAGCAGATCCCGCCCGCGATCCGGTCCTCACGGTCGATGGCGAGGAGATACCGGGCCTGGTCTCCCAGGCTCAGGGGCATGCCCGCATCCAGGTAGAGGCGGTACATGCGCCCGATTTCGGCCGGCTCGATGGGCTCCCGGACCGCATGGGCTTCTCCCCGGCGATCCCTCACATGGGTGGTGACCACGACGTGGCCCCTCCGCTGGTCCCCCACCGTCATGACGTCCACGGGTTTCGGGGACCGCCCGGCGGGGAATACCAGGTGGCTGAAGACCAGCCGGTCGGCATCCTCCGGGAGGGTGGCCTGGAGATCGGATAGCTCCATCATGTGGGTCGGCCGCTGCTCCGGCTCCCTGAACATCTTCTTCAGGAGGCGGTCGAAGGCGTGGATCACCTCCGGCGGGAATGCGGCGAAGTAGGTGTGCCGGTAAAGGGTGTACCGGCCCAGGTCCCCATGGGACTCCAGCCCGTAGAGCTTGTACATCTCCTTGATCTGCTGCTCCCGGGCCTGGGGTTTGGCGCTCGGGTTCGCCTCCTCCCAGGCTCGGTACCGCTCCACGGCGCACTGGAGGGAGAGGGGAATCCGATACTCCTCCGCCACCCTCCCGAGGTACCGGCCGAGCTCCTCCGCCAGATTCCAGGTAGGGTCCAGCTCCGGTACCTCCTCCGTCTCCAGGCAGGCCAGCAGCTCCTCAAGGAACCGGGCCCCCTTTCCGACCCCGAGGGCCTCGACCACCCCGTCGAAGAGCCAGGTGATGTCCAGAACCTCCCGGGTGAGGGGGTAGTAGCTCACGGTGGGGAGGTAGAAGTTCTTCAGGAGCGGCCGCACCAGGGACATGGGACCGGTGTAGGGTCCCAGATCCGCCAGGGAGAGGATGGTGGCGCCGGAGCGATAGTCGCGGGCCGGCACCACCACGTTCAGGGGGGAGGCCGGCCCCGGAACGATGCGCCCCTCGCTCTGGTCCCAGGCCGTGAAGAAGGCCGCCATCCCCCGCACGAAGAGGTTCCTCCAGTCCCGCTTCCCGGGGTGAAACTCCACGAAGCTCTCACCTGTCAGCTCCCGCACCCGCTCCCAGACCGTGAGGTCGTTCACCATGGCCATGGAGAAGGCACCCAGGTCAGGACGGAAGCAACCGAACTGGCGGACCACCGATGCGCCGTCCACCCGGCTCCCCAGGGCCAGCATCCAGAAGGTGGTCTCCAGGAGCCGGGACTGATCGGGGTCGGTGGCGATGCCCACCAGAAGGTCGAAGTGCTTCCCGGCCCGGGTGTTGACGCTCACCCGATAGACCCGGGCCCGGAGGAAGCTGAACACCTGAGCGACCCAGATCCCGTTGGGGGCGATCTCGGCCACCCCCACCCCCCTGTCATCGAAGGCCAGCATGATGGACTGCTTCAGGAAGGTCGTCCCCACCAGCGTCCTTTCGAGCCGGGCGGTCTCCTCCTCCGTGAGCCGGTCCTGGAAGACGATCTTCCCCGCCCACCGGTGGGGCTCGTTGTCCCGCGTCGTGCTTTCCAGGTAACCCTCGAACCAGTCCACGATCCGGTCCAGGTACCCACGGGCCGTGTGGGAGAACACCGGATCGGCCTCGTGGAGCACCCAACTCACCAGCTCCGCCCGAACCTGGGCGTAGAACTCAGGGTGCCGGGCCACGAAGGTCTCCAGGAGGGAGAAGACCCCTTCCAACTGGGCTCTGGTTCCCGGGGGAGCCGGCCAGGGAAGCTGGGTCCGGTAGTGCTTCAGGCGCTGCCGGAGGGCATCCAGCCTGAACCGCTCGATCTTGGAATCGACAATGGCCTCGATGCTCTCCTCCGAGAGGAAGGGAAGCCCGGAAATGAGGAAGGCCGGCCTCTCCGTCCGGTAGTCCGGAACGGGCCCTCTCAGCAGGAAGATGCGGTACGCGAGGCACCGCACCTCCAGGTCCGGATGGCGGGCCAGGGCTTCCAGCCGCCGGTGGATGACCTCCGCCAGACGGCGGCCCGTCCTGCCCAGGACGGATTCCAGCTCCCGCACGGCGTCCAGGGCATCCCGGGAGGAGGCGAAGAGGGCCGCGGTGCAGAGACGATTGGCCTCGATGAGGGCGGCATCCCGGATCGCCGTCGGGGTGACGGTGGCCGAGGGGACGTAATCCCCTTCCTTCCGCCAGGGGAGGAAGACCTGGTGGTACGTTCTCTTCAGAGGGAAATCCCACCCCTCCCGGCAGGGGCAGAAGGCGATGAGGGAGGGGTTGGCCAGCCAGAGGAGGGGTTGCCGCGCGAAGATCCCCAGGTCCACGACGTCCCCCTGCATCGTGTATTCCAGATCTCCGACCTGAGCCATCCCGGTCCCGGGCAGCGGAGTGACCGACAGGAAACGCTGGGCCCTCCGGTTCAGGAGGCCCCCGTCCTGAGCCACGATCTCGGGCTCCAGGATCCCCAGATCCCGGAAGAACCAGCGAGGGATCCTGACGCGGAGCCCGGCTACCGGAAGCTCCACGAAGTCCCGGCGGTAGAGCCCCTCGATGACCTGGGCGAAGCTCTCCTGGATGGCCTTCCGGTTATAGGAGCCTTTGGGAGTGACCTCGCCCCGCTCCCGCTCGAAGTCCCGGTCCAGCACGGCGAAATTCACCACCCGCTCGTAGGGAGCCAGGTCGTAGTTGGCGGTGGTCACCACCTGGCGGAAGTACTCGACGGTCTTCTCCGAGGCGGCCCCCTCGCTCAGGATCGGATCGGCCAGGTCGGGGACGATGAGGAGCACGTTGTACTCCCGGCCGTCCCCCACGACAAAGGTCCTGGAGATACCCGGCACGTGGGCCAGCTTCTGCTCGATGGCCCCGGGAGCGACCGTCTGGCCCTTGCTGTTCTTGTAGATGTCCTTGATGCGGTCGATGATCTCGTAGTAGCCGCTCTCCCGCCTGCGGAAGATGTCTCCCGTGGGAAGCCAGTATTCCTCGTCTGGGGAGGGAGCCGGGTCCCCGAGGTAGCGGGCCACATAGTGCCCCGAGATCTGAAGCTCTCCCTCCTCACTCATGCGGGCCCGGAGCCCCGGGAGGGGAATGCCCACCGCATGGTCCTCGTAGGCCCCCGGAGGCGTCATGGTGATGCCCCCCGTCGCCTCCGTCATGCCGAAGCCGCTGCACAGCTCCACCCCGTGGCGTTGGAAGAAGTGGAAAGTCGCCGGCTCCAGGGCTCCGGCGGCGGACAGCCCCCACCTCAAACGCTCACCCACGACTTCACGGAACGCCTCAGCCCGGGCCGGGGCGCCCTCGGCCCGGTCCATCTCCGCCAGACACCGTTCCCTGATCTGCTGCCACCGCCGGGGGATGGAGATGAGCCCCGTGGGCTGAGCCTCCTGGAGGCCCCTGAGGAGGGTCTCCAGGGAAGGGTTCCCGGCAAACACATACGTCCCCCCCCAGAAGATCATCCCGGTCATTTCCAGGTAGCGCCCGAAGGTGTGGTAGAGGGGAAGGAAGCAGAACAGCACCTCCCCCTCCCCCACTTTCGGAAGCGCCGCCGCCCGTGCGAATCGCTTGGTGATCAGGTTGTAGACGGTGAACTGGAGCCCCTTGGGCATCCCGGTGCTCCCGGAGGTGAACATGACCGTGGCCAGGTCGGTGATCCCCCGCCTGGGCCGGTCCTCCAGGATCCAGTCCACCTCCACCGGCCCCAGGAGGGCCATGGCCTCCGCCAGGACCGTCTCCCGCTCACCCCGGGCGCTGGCGTCCGGATCCAGGAGAAACACCTGGAAGGGATGGGAGGCCAGTCCCCGGACCGGATCGAGCCGGTCCCGGAACTCCTCCGTCTCGACCACCACGGTGTTGATCCGAAGCTGGTCGAAGATCCACGCCAGCGTCTCGGTGTTGAAATGGGGGTTGAGGGGGGTGACCAGGATGTCGTAGGTCAGGCAGGCCAGGTCGCAGCAGGCACCATCCAGGTGGTTCTCCGACAGGATCGCCACCCTGGGTACCTCCTCCCGGGCCGACCAGAAGACCGCGGCGATGGTTCGGATCCGCCGCAGGATCATCTCATAGGACCACCGCCGCACGTCGGCGCCCTCCGATTCCTGGAAGAGCGTCCGCTCCGGGTGCTCCTGGACCCTCTCGCGGAAGAGGGCCTCGAAGTTGTAGTTCGTGGCCCGGATGACCGGGAAGGTGGTCCGGGCCCAGCGATCCCTGGCCTCGTCATCCGGCAGGGCGAGGAGGAAAGAGGTTCTGCGGGTCTCATTCAGGTATCGATACCAGAGTTCCGCGGGGATCCCGTCCACGGCCCCGGCCGACACCAGTCCCTCCGCCCCGACCAGGAGATCCATGGCCGCCCCCGCGGAGCCCAGCTTCTCCAGCCAACCCCCGAGGGCCCGCTCCAGCTTCTCCTGCCCGTCCTTGTCACTCCTCATAGACTCCCTTTCGGTCCTGGGGGGGCTCCTTCCACGGGCCTGCCCGGCGGAGCCCGCCCCCAGAAGTTGGATTCTCGGAGCAAGTCATGCCAGATTGCCCTTCAGACTTCCCGGCCGGGAGCCGGGCTGGATGATCCGGGACATCAGGAGCGCAACCCATGGCTGACTTCGCATATCAGGACCCCTTCCCCCTGGGGAAGGACGACACCGTCTACCGGCACCTCACCTCCGACCACGTCTCCCTGGGCAGCTTCGACGGCCACGAGATCCTGAAGGTGGATCCCGCCGGCCTCACCTTCCTGGCCCGTGAGGCCATGCGGGACGTGTCCTTCCTGCTCCGGTCCAAGCACCTGGAGCAGGTGGCGGCCATCCTGGACGACCCCGAGTCCAGCCCCAACGACCGCGGGGTGGCCATGGCCCTGCTCCGCAACGCCGAGGTGTCGGCGGAGGGAGTCCTCCCCTTCTGCCAGGACACCGGGACCGCCACCATCTACGCCAAGAAGGGGCAGCAGGTGTGGACGGGGGGCGGGGACGAGGAGGCCCTGTCCCGCGGGGTTTACGAGACGTATACCCGGGAGAACCTCCGTTACTCCCAGACCCTTCCCCTCACCATGTACGAGGAGAAGAACTCGGGGAACAACCTCCCGGCGCAGATCGATCTCCTCGCCACGGGCGGGATGGAGTACAAATTCCTCTTCGTGGCCAAGGGGGGAGGCTCGGCAAACAAGAGCTACCTCTTCCAGGAGACCAAGGCGCTCCTCACCCCCGAGAAGCTCGTCCCCTGGCTCACCCAGAAGATGAAGACGCTGGGCACGGCCGCCTGCCCCCCCTACCACGTGGCCTTCGTCATCGGCGGGACCTCGGCCGAGGCCACGCTCAAGACCGTGAAGCTGGCCAGCACCGGCTACCTGGACACGCTCCCCACCCAGGGCAACGCCCTGGGCCAGGCCTTCCGGGACGTGGAACTGGAGGCCGAGCTGCTCAAGGCCGCCCAGGCCACGGGGATCGGCGCCCAGTTCGGCGGGAAGCACTTCGCCCTGGACGTGCGGGTGGTGCGCCTCCCCCGCCACGGCGCCTCCTGCCCGGTGGGGATGGGGGTGTCCTGCTCCGCCCACCGCAACGTGAAGGCCAAGATCAACCGGGAGGGGATCTGGCTGGAGGAGCTGGAGCGGAATCCCGGCCGGTTCATCCCCGAGGCGTACCGGGGCCGCAAGGACGCCGGGGCCGTCGCCATCGACCTCAACCGGCCCATGGCGGAGATCCTGGCCGAGCTCTCCAAGCACCCGGTGAAGACCCGACTGGCCCTCACCGGCACCCTCATCGTGGCCCGGGACATCGCCCACGCCAAGATCAAGGAACGGCTGGACCGGGGCGAGGGGATGCCCCAATACCTCAAGGACCACCCCGTCTACTACGCCGGCCCCGCCAAGACCCCGGAAGGGATGCCGGCGGGTTCCTTCGGCCCCACCACGGCGGGGCGCATGGACTCCTACGTGGACCTCTTCCAGTCCCAGGGGGGCTCCATGGTCATGATCGCCAAGGGGAACCGGAGCCAGCAGGTCACCGACGCGTGCAAGAAGCACGGCGGGTTCTACCTGGGCTCCATCGGAGGCCCGGCGGCCCTCCTGGCCAAGGAGAACATCAAGAAGGTGGAGTTGCTGGAGTACCCCGAGCTGGGGATGGAGGCCATCTACCGCATCGAGGTGGAGGACTTCCCCGCGTTCATCCTGGTGGACGACAAGGGCAACGACTTCTTCGCGCAGATGGTGTAAGACGCGAACCCGCCGCTGCGGCGGACCTGCGGGGGCCGGCAGAAGCCGGTCCCCGCTTGCTGTTGAGGGGGGGGTACGACCCGGGCAGGCGAGGGAACCATGACCGCCCCAGGCGCGTTCGCCCAGATCACTCCTCCCCTCCCTTCAGGCCCCACTTCCTTTCCGCCGGCCTGTTCCTTGCCCTACCCGATCCCCTCCAGGGAGATTCCAGCAGCGCTCGCCGGTCGCACGGGCCGTTGGAATCCCTGTCCTTCTCCGGGAGGGGGGCTGTCCTACCCTCCCGCCCCGTTCCGCTCCGCGGCCTCCAGCCCCCGCTGCGCTCGATCCCTCAGGGGAGCCAGCTCAGGATCGGCCGTTTGGAGGTGGGCGATGGCCCTGCGGAAGCTCAAGGACGCCTCCGCCGCCTCTCCCGCTGCCAGGGCCAACTCGCCCAGCTCCACCCAGCTTTGCGTGGTGAGGAACCCGTAGAAGGAGGTGGGAGGTGTCAGGGACCGGAGCAGGGCCCGGGCGCTGTCCGGGAGCTGGGCACGCCGAAGCCCCTCGGCCATGAGGGCCCGGATCAGGGCGGGCGGGGAGGTCTCCTGGGCGTTGTCGGCGTGGATCGTCCAGTTGTGGTAGGCCTGGTGGGCGAGGGCCAGCCCCGCGGAATCGCGGCCCTCCCGCATGGCCAGCCGCGCCTCCATGTCCTGCTGTAGAGCCCCCCGGTAGTCCAGGGAGGTGCCTCCTCCGGGAATGCGTCCCAGGGCGGCCTGCCAGCGCCGGGCCATCCCGCTGTCCCCGTAGGCGGCATGGAAGGCCCCGATGAGCCACCCCGTGGACCAGACCGGGAACCGGGTGAACATGGCCTCCGCCGAGTCCGGCGAGATTCGCCGCTCGAGGCTCGCGACGGCGGGCGCCGCCCGCTGCCACGGGACGAACCCGGCCAGGGCCGCGGCCGTGAACAGGATCTCGGTCTGGTAGAGAATGTCTGGTGCGTTCGCGTTATCCTGCGCCACCGAATCGATCGCGGCGAGCCTCCCCTGGGCCATGAGATGGCGGGCCATCTCCTGCAGCAGGGATCTTCGCTCCTCCGGGGGCCCCGCGGCGATCCGGTCCATCAGCAGCCTCTCCGACCGGTCGGGTCGGGACACCTGCACGGCGCGATAGGCAAGGGTGAAGACCTCGACCCGCTCCCGCGCCAGGCGCCCCGAGATCTCCGAAAACGAGGCGTCGTCGGCCAGGAAGCCGCGCAGGCCTAGGAGCGCCCCCCGCGCCAGGACGAGGCTGGTGTCCATCGCCTGAAGGCGAGCCAGCTGGGCTGCGGCGTCCGCCGTGTCTCCGCGCAGGACGGCGAGGCGGGCCCTCGCGACCGCAGTGGGCACGTGGTTGGGATCGAGGCCCAGGGCGCGGTCGGCCGTCTGGGCGGCCTCCCACCCGTCGACGCCATACTGCCAGCCGTAGGCCTGGTGGCAGTAGCTCAGGTTTCGCCAGGCCCACAGGTCGGTGCTGTCCCGCTGCAGGATCCTCCGGACCGCGGCTTCGGCAGCGGGTCCGTCGGTCCTCACCGAGGCCACCATGGCGTCCAGGCGCGCCCGATCCCGCTCCCCCAGGCCGGCCCTGAGGCCCTCCGCCCGCTGGGCCAGGTCCATGAACCGATACGGCTCCCCCCTCAGGCTGGCCACCCAGGAGCGGACCTCGATGGCCGCCACCAGGGCGGGGGCGAAGACCGAGTCCAGGGCCAGCGACCGCGTGATGGCCAGATTGGCCGAATCCAGGAGCCCCCGGCGCATGGCTTCCCGCGCGGCAAGGTACGCCTTGAGGGCATCGGGGGAGCTGGCGGTGTTCAACTGGAAGTCGGTGGTTCCCTCCCCCCGGGGACCCTCCTGCAGCCAGGCCAGGAGCTGGACGGCCGCCTCCCGGGCGATTCCACCCAGCTCCTCCTGCGTTCCCGCAAACGTGAACTTGACGAGAGGATCGGTTTGGTCGAGCTCGTAGAGGGCGAGCGTCAGGATGATGTCCAAGCCGGCGTCGGTGACCGACCCGAGGATGTACCGTCCGGCCCCGGCGCGGCGGGCGAGTTCGGCGGCTTCGGAAGGGTCGGCGGGGGCCAGGGCCCTGGCGGTGCGCTCCGGCCGCAGGCTGGCCCACAACGCCCAGGGGTCCGCCACCGTGAGCCCAGCCGTTCCGTCGAGCGCTGAAGCCAGGAGGTCCGCCGCACCCTCGGACCAGTGGCCCACGGTCTCGGCCGAGGGCCGGAAGGGGAAGACGGCCAGATTCAGCTCGCCCCCTGCGGCTCCGCGGGAAAGTCCGGAACCCTTGAGCAGCACGTTGACCCCATAGAAAGCCAACACGCAGGCGGTCAGGAAGAGCACGAAGATCTCCGCGAGCCGACGGGGCGGCACGTGGGGTGTCGGCTCCCCCTCTTCCCGGGGCGCCGTGACCTCGATCCCCTTGGCCGTCAGGTCCAGCGCCCAGGCCAACGCCAGCGCCAGGGGGAACCCGGCCATCACCACGGCCACCAGCGCCTGATATGCCCAGGGAGGGAAGGGTAGAACGGGAAGGAGGAGATCGGCAGCCTCGATGAGACCGAGGCCCCCCACGACGTACACTACGGCGACCCGGGTCACCTTCCGGCGCTTCAGTTCAGCAAGGAAGACGGATAGCCGGGAGCTCACGGAGTCTGCTCCACTGTCGGGGAATCAGCGGGGTGGTCGGAAACCACCGCGCCATCAAGATGGCGGCCGGACCGTCTCCAGGGCAAGAAAGCCCGTTCTCCGGGAATGGATTCAGGAGTCGGGGCCCTCCAGCAGGGAGGAGGCACGGCCAGCTCCTGGAGGGCGCCGGACGACGTCGTCGATCAGACCCGCGGCGGCTAACCTGGCCCGTCACCGATTCCGCCACGCAGACGCTGGTTCAGCTATTCAGTCCTGGAGGGCCCGGGAACCAGGCTCAAGGTGGGGGAAATCACCCCGGACCCTGGTTCCCTGCCCTGCCTCCGAGTCAATCACGATAGGCCCGCCACTCGGCCGCACCACCCCGTAGGCCGCCGCAAGGCTCAGGCCATGGCCTTCCCCCAAGGACTTAGTGGAAGAGAATGGTCGGAAAGCCCTCTGCAGGACATCGTCCTCCATCATCGGCCATCGCCACGTCGATCTGCCCCACCCCTCCCTCCCTTTCCCTAACCGAGCAACCTGGACGCTGCAGCCACAATGGGCTGGGCCCAACCGCCAACCTCGGATAGCGGGCACGCATAGACCAGGCTCCCGTGCTTCATGTGGAGGATCTCCTTCGGCCGCGGCTTCATTCCGAGTGCCGGATCTCCCTCCAGGGAGTTGTCGAAGAGCCGGAGTTCGGAGAGATGGGGAAGAAGGGTGATGAGGTTCTTCCGACTGCTGTCGTAGCGAGCGCGTATCCTCTCCTCGGGTATATCATGCCCACCCCGGGCTGCTCGCTCCTTTACCCGCCGGAGGTGGAGGCCGACCGAGGCGAGTCCCACATACCAGACTCTCACCTCGAGTCCGGTATTCGCTGCCTTGAGGAGGAGTCCGGTGATGGTCTTCCCCCCGAGAGTGGTCTCGAAAGCAAACGATGTGCGGTACTCTATCGCGGCCATGAGGGCATCGCGTCCCATCCTCCACGCCAGGGAGTTGGCCTCCTCCCGGGGCAGGGAGGGATTCCCTTCGACAATGGCACGTGTGGCATCGTCCGGGTTGAAGGAATCCTGCCCCTTGGAGCGCAGAATGGCTCCGGCAAGCGAACTCTTGCCTGAGCCATTGGCCCCTGCGATCACCGTGATGACAGGAGGTTGAGAGCGCCCGTTCAAGCCGTCTCGCGCCTGGAGGCCTGTTGGACCGCGGCCTCAGCGAGGTCGTCGGGGGAGGCCGCGAAGAGCGCATCCGATGCGGCGCGAGCTGCGGGCGTCTGCATCCGGGCGACCATGGCCTGGAACTCCGCAGTGAGGGCGTCAAGGTTGGGTTCCGGGTTGGGAACGAGAGCCCGGAACCGATCCATGGAAAGGACCACGGCCACCTCCGTCCCGTACTTCGTGATGTAGACGATGCCCTCCTGGATGGCCCGTGTCAGGACCCGCCCGAAGTTGTTCTGGGCTTCTGTCGAGGAAACGGCGCCATCTGCGGACTTCCTCTCTGGACCATGGGGCATGAGGTGCTTCCTGCTTGAGTGTCTTGACTCCAACATACCTAACTTAGCTAACACGAGTCAAGTCTCCTGGCGGCCGAGGGATCCGGGCGAATGGCGCGGGCTCTCTGGGCCTTGCCCCCTGTCTTCTCTTGACTCTGGCCCCTCCCGGGACCAGGATCCTCTGCACGGCCCTGGAGTAAGAAGCGCAGTACCGGAGGGTGCGCGCATGCCAAGAATCGCAGGAGGGTTCAGGGTCCTCGTGGTAGCGGCCATCGCCGCTCTCACCTCGTTTCCGCGGGGAGGGGTCGCCCAGAACGTCCACGGGCGCGTGACCGACCGGGTCTTCGAGATCGGCCTGAGCACGGCTTCGGTGTTCCTGTTGGGCCCCGACGGCGCGCAGGTGAGCATCGGCCTGAGCGACGACCAGGGGTGGTATCGTCTCGACGCCCCTCGGCCAGGGCGGTACGGCCTCCTGGTGGAGCGGTTCGGGTACCGGGCGCACATGCACGCGCTGTTCACCCTATCGCCCGGCGACTCCTTGCGGATCGACCTGGCCATGGACGCCGACCCGTTCGTGATGGACCCGATCCGCGTGGAGGCGCAGCGGAAGGGGCTGGAGTCGGGGAGGGACGGGTTCTCCTGGCGCTGCGCCCTGGGGACGGGGTACTGCTTCGCCCCGGACAGCCTTCAGAGGATGCGGCCGCGCTTCCCCAGCGACGTGATCCGGCTGGGCGTGCCGGAGATGATGGTGAGCTACGCCCGCGGCGACATCCCCGCCTTCCGCCCGGTCAACCACTGGCCGTGCGTGAAGATCTTCCGCGACCACGGAGTGAACCCCATTTCCCCGGCGGCGCTCGAGTCCATCGGGATGGATGACATCGTCGCCATCGAAGTGTACCTGTCCTTCAGCAAGACCCCCCTCGACATCCGATCGGGACTTCGCGGCCCCGAGTTGTGGCCGGAGACGAAGATCTCAGGACGACCGGAACCCACCCATCCCTGCGGGACCATCCTCGTCTGGACCCGGGCGGGGTGGTAGGGGGAGGCGGAGGGCCGCATCCCGCGGAAGGCCGTGGAGCCCGGACCGCTCCACCCTGCTGGACGATACGGGCACTCCGGATGAAGTCGAGACGGGGGAAGAACCGCTGACGGGGCCGTCTCGGGCGGAGCCGACACCTCGGACCCGGGGGAGGATGCGATGAGATGGCATCTGACCCAGGAAGGGCACGGATCTCCTACCGGAGAAGCCTCATCATGGCGGGACCCCTGGCCACGGAGGACGGCTCCACCATCACGTCGCATACCTGCGACGGCGGGCGTCGCGAGCTGCGCTCGACCGGGGGCACCTCCTCCATCGAGGGACTCCAGAAGGTCGTCCTGGCCCGCACCCGCACGGCCCGGGAGGCCATCCTGATGATGGGCTCCCTTGCCGAAATGGGCATTGACATCAGAACATCTTTTTCATGATGTTCTGATGCATGAGAACCACGCTGACGCTGGATGACGACGTCGCCGCCCAGATCCGGAGGCTGCGCAAGGATCCCGGCACATCCCTGAAAGAGGTGGTGAACGAGGCCCTGCGGCTGGGCTTGAAGCTCCTGGCCGAGCCTCAGGAGGCCGGGCCACCGTACCGCACACCTTCCTCGTCCCTGGGAGGCTGCCTGGTAGGGAGCCTGGACGACGTGGCCGAGGCCCTGGCCCTGGGGGAGGGAGAGGGATTCCGGTGATCCTCGTGGACGCCAACCTCCTGATCTACGCCCGGGTGGCGGATTTCGCCGAGCACGAGGCGGCCCGGAGTTGGCTCGATGCTCGGTTGAGCGGCCCCACGGGGGTAGCTCTCCCCTGGCCGAGTCTCCTGGCCTTCGTGCGCCTCGTGTCCAACCCCCGCATCTTCCGCTCCCCCCTTCCCCTCCCCCAGGCGTGGCGGCAGGTGGAGGAGTGGCTCGGATGCCCTCCGGTCTGGACCCCCGAGCCCACGGAGCGCCATCGGGAGGTCCTGGCTCCCCTTCTGGCCCAAACGGGCGGCCGAGCGAACCTGGTGCCCGACGCCCACCTGGCGGCCATCGCCATGGAGTACGGCCTGGTCCTCTGCTCCACCGATGGGGATTTCGCCCGCTTCACGGGACTGCGCTGGGAGAATCCGCTGGGGAGCTGAGGCCCTTCCTTCCTTCCCTCAGGCGAAGGCCGGGGGGGGAGGGGGGTTGGGGTTCGATCCTCCCTGCGGGAAGCGGAGCGAACCGCAGGGAGGATCGGGTTCGGACCCTGTTCCGAGCCTTTCATCCCGTGGGGGCGGTGAGGATACCAACGAGGTACCATTCCGAGACGTTCAAGGCCCAGATGGTTCAGAGGCGCGGCGCGAGTCCGAAGAGTCCGAAGATCTCCTCGCGCGTCAGTAGCCGTGGCAGATCGAGCGACACGCCGTCGACAAGGGTGTTGAACAGCGTCTGCTTCATCCGGAGAATCTCGTCGATGCGCTGCTCGATCGTGCCCTCGCTCAGATAGCGGTAGACGGTCACGGGAAGCCGCTGTCCGAGCCGATGCACCCGATCCTCGGCCTGCCGCTCCCAGGCAGGGTTCCACCAGCGGTCGAAGTGGAACACGTAGGAAGCGTCCTGAAGGTTGAGGCCCAATCCCCCGGCCTTCAGGGACAACACGAGCGCGGAGTGCTGCGGCTCACGACGGAATCGGGCCAGGGTGCTCCGCCGCTCATCGGCCCCGAGAGCGCCCGTGTAGGTGAGCGGTGAGAAGGAGGGGATTTCGGCCGCGATCCGAAGGGCTCCGAACCGGTCGTCCGCATACTGAGAGAACACCAGCGCCCTGTGGCCTTCCGCGACCAGCGTCTCCAGCCGTTCAGAGAGATCGAGCAGCTTGGCCGACTCCCCGGTCTCCGGGCAGAAGTTGCAGATCTGTTTGAGGCGGGTAATCAGCTCCAGAACGTGCGTGATGCGGAGGGTCTCGCCCAGCTCGCGAAGCCGGAACACGCCCTCGCGCTCCGCGCCAAGGTAGCTCTGCCGCTGCGCCCCGGTGAGCTGGACAGGCACGTCGATCACGGTCTTCTCGGGAAGCTCCCTGAGCACGTCCACCTTGCGGCGCCGAAGTTGGATGCCGCCGTGCCGGTCCAGAAGCTCCGGGCTGGGAGAGAAGCGCGGAACCACGTCGCCGTCGCGCCAGGGCGTCACCAGCTCGCAGATCGAAGCAAGATCGTCGATACGGTTCTCCAGAGGCGTGCCGGTGAGCGCCCAGCTCCGCGAGCGGGGAATGCGTTTGGACGCGCGAGCGAGCTCGGTGTCGCGATTCTTGAGCTTCTGCGCTTCGTCGAAGAGAGCGACGCCCCATGTCCGGCGACGGGGAGCTGAGTGGGGATTGTCGGTGAGATCGGAGCGCAGCGTCTCGTAGCTGGTGAGGAAGAGGTGAGCGCTCGCCTTCCACTGCCACGCGCGAACGGAGCCCGATCCATGCACGGTGCTCACGCGCAGCTCCGGCGCCCACTCACGTAGCGCTTGCTGCCACTGTGGTATGAGCCCCGCGGGCACAACGATCAGCGCGTCCTCGACCTCGCTTCGGTGGAAGAGGATGCGCAGCGCCGCCACGGCTTGCACGGTCTTCCCCAGCCCCATGTCATCAGCCAGCAGGAGCCGATCACGAGAGACCAACGTGCGGATACCGATCCTCTGGAAGTCGAAGAGGGGTTTCGGCCAGTCGAGCGGCCCGGGCAGCTTGAGGTAGTCTTCGACGGCGAGCTGGAGAATCGCGTCGCCCGCGTCGACGCGGCCACGTACCTGCACCAGGAGACGGGAGTCGACCCGCGCCGCGAGTCCCGGCGCAGCGGAGGCAAGACGGCAGGGGGCCCGCGTCGCAGGCACGTTCACGCCGGTTGATCCCTCGCCTCTCCAGCCAGGCTCGGATGAAACTCGCGCAGCGCCCGCGCCACACGGTCGAAGGACTCCGCGAGTAGCCCACGACTGGCCAGCCGGTCATAGAGGCGCCCCGCCGGCGAAGACAAGGGCGGAGCCTCGCCAAGCCACCGCACCGCCGTCGCCCTGCGCTCGCCCATGTCCTCCATGATGCCGGCGGGGATCCCGATCTCCAGGTCGCGAAGCCAGAGTTCCGAGGCCGGAGTATCCAGCACCAGCAGAAACCCTGGCGTTCGGCCAAGGGCCCGGAAAAGCTCCGCCGTGAGGCGGCGGCCGGCGTAGCGCCACGCTTCCGCGACTGACCACAGGGTGCCCCCAGGCAGGGCGATCCAGTGGTGCACGAACTCGAGCGGCTCCGCCCGCGCGTCCACGAGCAGAACGCCGGCAACGACGGCGGTTCCTGTTGTGTCGCGGATGAACCGAAGGAAGGCCGCTGCGCCGAGTTCCTCGATCTCCCCGGCGTCACGGAAGGGTATCGGCACCGCTATTCCTCCGTGACCTCCGGCTCGGGCTCCCCCGGGGCGTCCAGCGCCGCGTCCTCACCATACTCCGTCTCCACCTTCTCGACCTCGGTGAGGGGCTGGTACCCCGGGTCCAGTCGCCTCAGGTCCCACTCGTTGATCCAGGAGCGGACGTACTGGCGCATCGGCCGGGATCCCAACGTCTCCACACCGGAGACGTCCGGTGGGGTCCAGGCATAGGCTTCACCGTGGATCGCCTTGAGCTCCCGGTAGATCGTCTCCCTCTCCCCAACGCCTGCGGGCTCGAGCGGGAGCGGCTCTCGCAGCACCAACCGCATCCCCTGCTCCGCCCGGGCAGCCATCAGTTCATCGTCGGCGCCAGCCCGCGCGCGCAGGCGGTTCGGTACGGCTTCGAGGTCGTTCTTGTCGTAGAGAACCGCCTGGGCGAAGTCGTCGGTGATGGCCAGGACTGCCGTGACCCCCGGGAGCGGCTCGGCATCGAAGCCGGCGACCCAGCGGGCGATCTCGGCGTAGGACTTCGCGCGCTGCAGAAGCGAGTACCGCCCGATGAGCTCGACCTCGTCGAAGAGCAGCACCCAGCCGGCGTACCCGGCGCAACGCATCAGGCCGGCGGCAAAGCGGAAGCGCTGCAAGGCCAACTCGCGAGTCGAGATCTTCGGGATCGTCCAGGTGGCTGCCTCGCTGCACTCCCGGAGCTTCCGCTTCAGCTCCGACACGGTCACCGGATCGCCGGCCCAGAACCGCCGGATCCGATCCGAGAACTCGAGGTCCTCCGATCCCAACTGTTGATTGAGAAAGAGCGTGGCGGCGAAGCGCTCGTCGAGACGGGCTTCGGGCGTGCCGGTCCAACGGTAGAACTCGGCATACCCGGAGCTGTCGAAACGGAGCGATGTTGCGATCTCCGTCAGCGCATCCCCGTGCTTGTCGTGGAGCGTGGCCCCGGCGATGGCCGAGCGGAACACCTTGGACGGATCGTGGAGGGGCGTCTCCTTGCTGATCACGATCTTGCTCACGACGAATCGCTCGTCGAGAGCACGGTGCTGGAGGAACTCGAGGAGATGCGACTTGCCGGTCCCGAAGCCGCCGGCCACGAGGAGTCCACCCGCGCTTGCACCCCTGCGGGCCTCGGCCAGCTTCTCGAGGAACCTCGCCTCGATCGTGCGCTGGGTGGAGCCGAGCGCACGCACGGCGTCGCGGTTGGGAACGCCGGAGCGGAGTGCCTCGATCGCTCGTCGCTGCTGGACCTGGTGCTCGTTCATGCGACCACCGTGAGCGGCGAGGGGTCGGCAGTAAGGCGGATCAGCGCGGACAGGGGGTTCGCACGCCTCGCGTCATGCACGTCGTCCCAGATGCGCAACTTGAGTGCGAGGTACGCCTCCACCCCGCGGGCGTGGTCGGTCAGGAACTCGGGCGCGCAGGTGACCAGCGTGAAGCACGAGCTCAGCTCATCCGTGGCATCGATGAGTTGCCGGAGCACCTCGTAGGCGTCGAGCGTTGCCGGCCTCGAGTAATGCACGGAGTCAGGGGGTACATCAGCCCGGCGGGCCTCGGCGCAACGGCGGATGTCCAGGTCGAGGACCAGCCCGGCGTAGCCCGCCCTGGTCAGCCACCGAGCCAGCGAGAAGAGCATGTGACGCGCGTTGTGCCGGCCGATCTTCTGGAAGATCAGCGCCGGCTTGAGCGCCACGATGCGCTTCAGGTCCCCGGTCAGCCATTCGATGACCGTCCTGGCCGTGGTCTGGGCGGCCGCGCCCCGGTCGACCTGCGCCTGGCACAACCGGATCATCGCAATCCGGAACTCCTGCGCCATCCGGTAATCGCGGAACAGCTTCTCCTGCAACCGGCGATTGAACTGCATCTGAAGCTCGCCGGCGTCGTAGCCGTGGGCTCGTGCGATCTCTTCCAGCGTCGGTTGACTCTCGCCGGCGGGAAACCGGAAACCCAGACCCTCGAGAGTCTCTCGAACGACGGACCCGGCAAGGCCGTTCCAGTCGACCTGCCGCGCGATCGCATGGAACACCTTGTCGATCATGTGCACCTTCACCTCGGCCGCGTCCACCCGCACATAGGCGAAGCCCTCCTGCTCGGCGGCTCCCCTGAGCCCGGTGCTGACCGCGCCCATGGGAACGTCGGCGTGCGGCACCACGAACTTCACGGTGGCGCCACCGGAGCGGACGAATCCGGCGAGGTATTCGCGGCGCACGAAGTCGATGTACTCGTCAGGCCGGATCATGGACGGAAGGCGAGGCCGTAGTAGACCTTCATTTCACCTGCGCGGGTGACCGTGGAGAGCGTGCCCCCGGCCTTGGTGCCGGTGGCAGCAGGAAAGCTCACCCGCAACCCGTCGCGCGTGCGCCGCGCGTCACTTTGGTCTAGAAGATACAGGTCGCGGGCAAACTCCTGCTTTGAGTACTCCTTCGCCTGGCCAGGGAACAGCGTCAGGATCTGATAGATCTCGAGGAGGGAGACCGTGGCGCCCATCGTACGCCCCTTCTTCTCCGGCAGCGCCAAGCGATACGCCCGGAGCAGTGCCTCCAGAAAGGGTTCCGGCTTGAATCGCGGTGGCTTCTGCTGGCGGACGCGCAGGAGTTCCGCGAGCATGGAGGGGCGGATCCGCTTCTCGCGTTTGCGGTCGATCTCGACGGCCGCATCGCTGGCGAGCACCCGCACGAGGGAGGGATAGCTCAGGACCCGCTCGTCCTGCTCGAACAGCTTCACGCCGCGGTCTTCCGCAACGCGCAGGAGTTCGGCCGTATAGGCACCCGACTCCAGGTACTCCCGCTCGTCGAAGCTCCAGCCGGCGCGGAGGGCGCGCACGGCCTCGTGGACCGCGCCCGCGAACTGCTCGGCGGAGGAGAGGCTCTTCTGGAGATCCCGAATCGCGCCCTGCGCCGCAGCGCTCTTGGCTCGCTTCAGCTCGCGATGAAGCGCGAGGTCGGCGCGCAGAGCCGAATCAGCGTCGGTCTCGGTGCGGGAGAGCGCGTCCTCCAGGGATTCGGGGGAGCGGTTCCCCGAGGCGGAAACGCCCATCCGTTCCATGCGATCGCTCAGGGGTGCTCCGGGGGTTCGGGGATTGGGACGTGGTCACGGCTGCTGTGAGGGGCCCTTGGACCCAGGCAACGTGCGGTGACCGAACAGGCCAAGCAAGCGTCCCGACGGCACTCGCCAGAGGTTGAGAAGGTGGGAGGTGAAGGGTGCGGTCCTCCAAGCAGAAGAGGCCGCCCAGGAATCCCTCCCCAGCGGAACCCACAGGAGAAGGACGCGCCGCCGGAACATCAGAACCAAGATCAACCGGCAGGGGATCTGGCTGGAGGAGCTGGAGCGCAACCCTGGCCGCTTCAGCCCCGAGCCCTACCGCGGGCGGAAGGACGGGGGCGGGGGTCCGGGGAAAGACCGAGAAGCAGAGGTCGATGGTAGTGTCATCCAACGCACAGACCGCTTGGTGCCGGACACGGCCCGGGTAGCGCTCGACACACCGGCGGAAGGTCTTGATGGGACGGACCGGGGCGTAGCGGCTGGCAATGTGGGTGGGCCTGTAGAGGCTCCCGCCCTCGTTGGAGGAACGGGCCTCCATCTGCCGGAGGCTCCCGACAAGCCTGCCCTCAGGAGACGGTCCGAACCTCCACCTTTTCCACTTGCCACCCCCCATTCCTCTTCACGATCCTGAGGAAAGCACCCCGGGCCACTGCGAAGTCAAATCCCAAGGGTTCTTCGGAAGAACCCTTGATCACATCGAAGCCGATGCCTACGCGGAAGACCTCGCGCGACAGCCGCTCCACGGGTTGGATTCGCAAACGGGTGGTACCCACATGGGAGCGGCACGCGGTCGACTCGGGAGCCGCCAGGCAGGTCCGCCAGGCCTCGTGCTCGTGGGAGCTCGTCGCCTCGATACCCATTCCGGCTGCCACAACCACGGCCGCTCGCCGGACGGCGCTCTTCCATTCCCGAGCGGCCATGGCGTCACCCTCCTTCGCTTCGGGGCGAGAGGAGTCCAGGTACGGGGAGCGGAGCGGGTACGGCCCTTGGGCCGCGAACCTCTCAAGATCCTTCAGTACCCAATCCAGCGCGGCGCTCAGAGCCGCAGAACAGTCCGCGTCGCAGGTCACCGGAACAGTCTGGGCCACAGGCGAACTGACGTACAGAGCAACCGCGGCCAGAAGAATCGGTAAGGAGATCATCTTCAATCCTCCGATCAACTCTCATAACCCCAGGGCGGGGAATTCGTCTCCCTGGCGCAATAGGCGGCAGCAGCTCCTGCAAAGTCATCGGAGTCGTCCAGGAAAGCGAGGTGCGCTGCCTCATGATACACCACCCTTCTCCGAATGGTGTAGGAGTACCCCGGCGAAAAGATGATCGCGTGGAACCACACCCCGACGATCTCCTCCGGGTCCTCGAACCAGACCGCAGCCCCATACTTGGAGCCGTCCATGCCGACACCCGCACCGGTCGAGACGGAGAGCACTCCCTCCAACGTCGTTGGAAGCCTCATGCAACGCCAATCGCTAGCCCGGAAGCTCTCGTCGTTGGAATACGACAGGATGAAGGACCGTTGGCCCCCGGTCCAATAGTCGCAGGAGTCAACCTCTTCCTCCCCAAGGAGCCAGGCGCAAACGTTTGGATCCCCCCCGCCCAGGCTCCACTGGGCCTCACCGGGTACCGGAGAGAGGGGGGGGCTGAACAGGCCGTCAGGGCAATCGCCAGGGCCAGGTGTGATGAGCCCAGCGCCCGGTTGGGCGAAGCCAGGGGCGCGGAAGCGGTCGAGCATAGGATGCCTCTCCGTGGCGGCACTGGGGGAAGGCAGACGATGCCGGCAGCATCTCTCTGAGGATCTGGAGCGAGCGCAGGTCCTTGGGACTCCTCGGCCGCAGCTTCGGAGCCCGGCTGTGGTTCGGTCGATACCGCATCACGGGTCAAGCCTCGGGAAGCCGCCCCTTTCCGAGGACCAGGCGTTGGAGCGGCTGGCCCCGTGAGGCTCTCCCGGTGCGGGCTCCGCCACGGCCGAGAGGTAACGGATCGGGAACAGATCGTCACGTTTCGGTAACAACCGTTACGGAAACGATTCCTTCCTGTTGTTGCTCTGTTACGGAAATCCTAGCTTCGGGCCACCCATCCACGGCGAACCGATCCCGGAAGGTGCCCGATGCCCGCGCCGACGAAAACCCTCGCGCCCCTCCTGCTCCTCCTCCTCCTTCTGGCCTCCGCCCCCGTCCTGGCCCAGCAGACCGGCCAGGGAAGCACCCCTCCCGAGCCCCGGGTCACCTTCGACGGCCTCTTCTACCTGGTCTACGAACAGGGGGAGGAGGGGGGCGAGGACCTCAGCCGCTTCTTCGTCTCCCGGGCCTATCTCACGGCCCAGGCGAGGATCCTTCCGAAGCTCACCGCGCGCATCACCTTCGACCCCAGCCAGGACATGGATGGGGACGGGCGGGGGGACATGGAGGTACGCCTCAAGTACGCCTACGCGAAGTATGACTTCGGGACGCGGGGCCCCTTCACGGGCGTGGGGTTGGAAGGCGGGATCGTTCACATGGTGTGGCTCGACTTCGAGGAGCACGTGAACCTCTTCCGCATGGTGGACCCCATGTTCATGGAGCGCTCGGGGATGTTCAACTCCGCGGACTTCGGAGTCACCCTCTTTGGAGGGATCGGAGAGAACCTCCCGGAGGAGTATCGCCGAAACGTCTCCTCCTCCTACGCGGCGCGGTTCGGGAGTTTCGCCGCCGGGGTCTACAACGGGGCCGGCTATCACGGGGACGAGCGCAACCAGGACAAGGTCCTCCAGGGCCGTCTTACCCTGCGCCCCTTCCCGAGCGCCCTGCCCGGCCTCCAGCTGTCGGGGCTCGCCATGGTGGGGAAGGGAAACGTGGAGGGAACGGCCGAGGAGACCCCCGACTGGCGCGTCTTCAACACCTTCCTCTCCTACCAGCACCCCCGGGGAGCCCTGACGGCCCAGTACGCCTGGGGTGAAGGGAACCAGAAGGGGAGCTGGACGGAACCCGGCGACCCCAGCCTGGCCACGGACTACAGCGGGTACTCCTTCTTTGCCGAGCATCGCCTGGGAGGAAGCTGGCGCCTGGTGGGAGGCTACGACGACCTGGATCGCCGGCCGGGATCCCTGGACCGGGGCTTCCAGCGCATCCACGGAGGGATCGGCTACGACCTGGGGAGCCAGAACATCCTGCTTCTCGACCTGGACCGGAGGGAGTGGGACGACGCCACCCTCCCCACCGACACCCGCCTCCAGGTGGTGATGCAGGTCAGCTTCTGACGAGGCTCCGGGGGGCCCTCACCTCCTCCCCAACACCCTCCCCACCGCGGCGCCGGCGGCTTCGATGTCCTCGGCGCTGACGTCGAGGTGCGTCACCAGCCGGATCCGACGCCCCCGGGGCGGGTTCACCCTGACCCCTTCTTCCGCCAGCCCCTCCACGAAGCGGGGCGCGTCCATGAGGTCGGCAGGGATCTCCGCGAAGAGGATGTTGGTCTCCACCTCCTCGGGAGGCGGATCCAGGATGAGCCCCGCCTCCGCCAGGAGAAGGGCCAGGCGCCGGGCGTTGGCGTGGTCTTCCGCCAGCCGGTCCACCATGGTGTCCAGTGCTACCATCCCCGCCGCGGCGATGACCCCGCCCTGCCGCATCCCTCCCCCCGCCGCCTGCCGCCACCGCCGGGCCTCCTCCACGAAGTCCCCGCCACCCAGCACCAGCGCTCCCACGGGACATCCCAGCCCCTTGGTCAGGCACACCGTCACGCTGTCCACCGGAGCGGTCAGCTCCCGCACCCCCACCCCCAGGGCTACGGAGGCGTTGAAGATCCGGGCCCCGTCCAGGTGCACCCTCAAGCCCAGGGATCGGGCGGTGGCGACCAGGGCTTCGGTCCGGGGCAGGGGCAGGCAGGTGCCGCCGGCGGCGTTGTGGGTGTTCTCCAGGCAGAGGAGACTGGTCTGGGGGTGAAGGACCCCCCTGGGGAAGACGGCCCTCTCCACCTGCTCCGGGGTCAGGCGGCCCCGCACCCCCTGGACGGTGCGGGGGGTCACGCCGCCGAAGGTCGCGATGCCCCCGGCTTCGTTGTTGAAGATGTGGGAGGAGGCCTCCAGGATCACCGACTCCCCCCTCCGGGTGTGGGACAGGACGGAGACCAGGTTGGCCATGGTGGCGCTGAAGGCCAGCATGGCGGCCTCCTTACCGAAGAGCGCGGCGGCCTTCTCCTCGAGAGCGATGACCGTGGGATCGTCCCGGTAGTAGTCGTCCCCGACCTCCGCCTCCGCCATGGCCTGGCGCATGGCCGGGGTGGGCTGGGTGACGGTGTCGCTGCGGAGGTTGATGCTAGGCTTCATCTCCGGATTCCTCATGCTCGCGTTGGAATGGGCCACTTCGCTCCCTCCGTCTCGGACGGCGGGACCATGATACGAAGGGTCCCCGGGATCGGACACGGGAAGGTCACCGGCAGCCCGCCGTGCGGCGGGGAGCCAGGAGGTTGTCCTCTCCCCCGGGTCGGGAGGGTACCTGCCCCTCTACCTCTTCACGGACCGGCTGAGTAAGCCGATTCTGATGGTCCCCATCGCGAACCACGACGACCTCCAGCATGCCCCGGACGAGAACCTGAGGGTGGCCAACCTCTGGTACGGGATCGATCTCTACCCCCAGCTCTTCACCATTCCGGGGGGGGGAGGCAGACCCTCAGGGCCGGACCGTCAGGAGGACCGGCTCGTTCCAGTCGGGCCACCCCACGATGTCCCCCTGGAATCGGAGCCACCAGATCACCTCATTGTCCGGGGCCCCGAAGGTGGGAGGGGCCTCGGCCGGGACCGTGAGAACTCCCTTCCTCCTCATCCCCCGGTGGGATTCGATGACCTGGTGCTCAGCCAGGAGGAGCCGTCTCTCATACACCGTCCGGCGGTGCCGGCTCTGATACTGGCCGTGGCCGTGGATGACCCGTTCCTCGCACTCCAGGATGGCTTCCAGGGTGCGGAGCTCCGTTCTCTCCGCGGGGTGGATGCTCACGTGGAAGCGGATCTCCTCCCCCCGGCGGACCTCGGTGGTGCTGAGCTGGATCGTCGGCTCTCCCAGCTTCCCCTGTCCCAGCCGGCCCCAGAGCCCCCTCAACATGAGGAGGAAGGCACCCAGGATGAGGAGGAAGAGGAACCAGCGATCATTGCCCTGGATATCCCAGTTGGTCGCTGCCCCGAAGAGGACGGCGCCCAGGAACCCGACCACGCTCAGGGTCAGCCACAACCCGCGGCGGCCTCGCTTCCTGGCTTCCAGCTTCTCCTTCTTCTGGGCCCGTGGGCCGAGGTTCACATCCTGGGGGTCGGGGCCGGCGAGAAGCTCAACGGGCCGGGAGATCCGGATGTCGGACTTCAGCATGGATCGGTCCAGCCTGACCTCCAATGCCCAGAGGATCCGGAGGATCTTCCCGGAATAGGAGATCGGCCCCCCCGGGGCCCTGAGTCGGAAGGGGAAGCGGGGGTTGGCCCCCTCCTTCCATTCCCCCTCATGGGCAAAGGAAAAACTGCCACCGGTCCCGGAGACCCGGTTCCCCTTCCCCTCCGTGTGCCAGAACAACCGGACCTGGACCTCCCTGAAGGCCACGTCCTCCATGGCCTGGAAGGTCACGGTGCCCTGGAACTCCTGGCCGGTGGTGAGGATCAGGGGCTCCCCCACCGCCGGAGGGTCCAGGAGGTCCAGGGTGATCCGGACCGTCTCGTCAGGCGGGGCCATCGCCTCCCCCGTACACGAACCGCTCCACCTCCCCGTGGATCCGGGCGACCGTCGCCGGAGAGGGAGGGCAGGTGACGCGGGAGACCAGGATCGTCACCACGAAGTTGGCCGTGACCGACCACACGGCGCTATGGATGCCCAGCGGATTGGGGCGGATCAGGAGTGCGTAGTAGAGCACGGCCAGGCCCACGCCCAACCCGCCCAGGACTCCCGCCCTGGTGAAGACCCTACGCCCGGGGAAGCACACCCCCACGATCCCGGGGAGGAGCTGGAGGGCGCCGGAGCCGGAGAGGGTCACCAGCGTCACCAGGAAGGCGAACGTCTTCACGGACAACACGTAACCGACCGCCAGCAGAGCCAGGACAAAAGCCCGTCCCGCCCGCATATAGTGGGCTTGGGAGCCACTGCGAGCCACATATCGTTGGTACACGTCCCGGGTCAGGACGGTCATGTTGGCGTGGAGGATGGAGGACAGGGTGGACATGGCTGCCGCGGTGGCGCCGGCAAGGACAAGGCCGGTGAGCCAGGGCGGCGCGAAACGGAAGAGGAGCTCAGGGAAGATCCGGTCGGGAATGGCCAGCTCCGGCAGGACGAGGGCCCCACCCAGGCCCACCAGCGCCGCCGGGATGTACATGCTCATGAGGTAGATGGGGGTGGTGGCACCCAACCACTTGATGGTCTTCCCGTCCACGGCCGTGTAGTAGCGGATCATCATGTGGGGCTGGAGCACGATGCCGAAGGAAAGGGCGATCCCCATCCCCACCCACATCCCCGGTGTGAAGAACCCCTTCGGACCGGGAAGGGTCAGGAGGTCGGGGCGCTGGGCGGCCACCGCCCGCCAGAGCTCCACCGGGCCTCCGAAGAGGTGGTAGGCCAGGTAGAAAGCCCCGATCCACACCGCCAGGTACATCCAGATCCCCTGGACCACGTCGGTCCAGTACACAGCTCTCAGCCCCCCCACCATCAGGTACCAGGCGGTCACGCTCAGCAGGATGAAGGTCCCCAGCTCGAAGGAGATCCGCCCGGCCGACGCCACCGAGATGATGTACCCCAGCCCCTGCGCCTGGACCTGGATGTACAGGATGGTGAAGAGGACCGACACCACCGCCACCACCCCTCGAACCGTCTCGCTTTCGTAAAAATCCGCCAGCAGGTCGGCGGGGGTAATATACCCGAAGGCCTTTCCCAGGGCCCAGATCCTGCTCCCCAGCACGTAGGTGATGGCTCCCACCACGATGGTCCAGGTGCCGGCGTCCCAGAAGCCGATTCCGTGGGTGTAGTAGAACCCCCCGGAGCCCAGAAAGGCGAACGCGGAGTGGTAGGTGGCCACCACCGAGAGGTAGAGGACCACGAACCCCGCCTTCCGCCCGTAGAGGAGGAAATCCTCCATGTCCACCTTCAGGCGCCGGTTCGCCAGCACCCCGAGGAGGATGTTGACCAGCAGATAGAGGAAGATGACGCCGGTGCTAATGATCCAGGGTTCCACTCTACAGCTTCCTCCCCAGTGCCCAGACCAGGACCGCGATGAGGGCCAGATACACCGCCAGGAGGTAGGCGTAGAGGAAGGGCATCCCCCCGACCCAGGGCTCCACCCGGTTGGCGAACGCGTAGACCGCCGGGGGTTCCGCCAGGGCGAGGAGGCCCAGAAAGAGGAGGAGCGCCACCCACCCGTCCCGGGTCCGGGGAAGGAGGTGGGAGCGGAAAGCGGGGGGAGGGGGACAGGCGTCTCCCGCCGGGATCCCGGAGGCACGTTCGACGGTTCCCTTCTTCATGCGTCACCCTCCCCCCCGGTGGGGGAAGCCGGCTCCCGTGCGGGCCATACCTCCCCCGCCATGGGCGCGACCGCCCAGAGGAGAAGGGTCATGACCAGGGCCGAGGTGAGGCACCAGGCACAGGTGGCCCCGATGACGAAGGGTTCCAGGAAGGTGAGGTACGCGGAGAAGAGCGTGCCGAAGAGGACCGCCCCCCAGAGCCCGAGGGCCGCTGGAGCCCTGGCCCCCTCGGGCCCGCTCCGGGCCAGCAGCCAGAGGATGAGGATCACCACGTACCCCGCGAGGCCCAGGACCCCCACGGGAAGGACCCCGAAGAGACGGGCCCATTCACTCTGGTTCACGGTGTTGCAGTCTCCCACCGGCCCGCACACCGCCTCCGCGTGGGTGACCTCCACGAAGCTCAGGTAGGAGGCCACTCCGAACCCCACCACCACCAGGGCGGGAACCAACCAGGCCGGCCAGCGCCGCGCCCTCGCCCTGGGGGGGTATCCGGTCCACACCAGGCTTCCCACCATCAGCAGGAGCACCGCCACCGAGAGGGAGTTCCCCCTGGGGTCCTGGCGGAAACGGTCCCCCATGGTCACGGACTCCATCACCCGGGCCGCCTGAGCCAGACCAAGGGCCGTCTCCCTGCCCGAGGCGGGAGTGCCGCCCGCGGCCGGTGCGGGAGGGAGCGGGGTGCCGGGAGGCTCGTCCCCGAAAACGGGCGGTGAGGAGTCAGGGGCACCCCCCGAGGTGGGGGAGGGCGGAGTGGCTCCCGGAGAGGGGCGCTCCGGGGGGGGGGCCGCGGTATCCCCGGCCGCTGCCGGCGTTGCCGTCGGAACGGGCAGGGATCCCGTGGTGTCCCGCGCCGCTACCGCGGAATCGGGAGCGTGCGCCACCTCGGCTGCCGCCGAGTCGGCGGTGGGGGCAGGCTCCTCCCTGGCCAGATCCGGGGGCAACCGGGTCATGCGCCGGCCGGGAAACCGGGTCTCCAGCATGTCCTGTTGCCCCAGGAACAGGAGGAGGTCCGGAAGTTCAGGCAGATCGATCCCGCCGGAGGCCAATCCCTCCTCTACCATGGGGGTGAAGCGGGCGGGAATCTCGATCCCGCCGATCATCACCTGGTCCGCCGCCACCAGGATGGGAACCACCCAGTCCTCCTGGGGAATCCCGAAGTGCCGGAGCATCCCCATGTAGAAGTTGTTGGCGAATCCCTGGGTCACGTCGAAGGCCAGGACCACCAGGCGACTCCCGTACCGGCTCTGCATGGGGATGAGGAACTCGTTGATCACCTGATGGCAGTGGGGACAGGTGGGGCTGTAGAAGAAGACGGCATGAACCACCGGGGGGGGATCCTGGGCCCGGAGCCCGGGAGGGAGGAGGAGGAATCCGAGAATGAGAAAAGCTCGAACAAGGGAGGTTCTCACGACGTCTCTTCCTTTTGTTGGGATCCGGGTGGATCCGGGACCCGCCTGTCAGGCCCGACAGGGAATGATGCTCCGGTCCCACCTTCCCGGGCAACCCGGTTCCCCCTAACCTACTCCCATGATCCCACAGGTTCTTCCCGTCCGCTTCCTCCTGAATCCCCGGGCGGACCCCGCCCGGCCCTACGGGAAGGAGGAATCCGCCGTTCTCAACGCCCAGGCTCATCGCCAGGCGTTCCGGGAGATCTCCTCCTGGAGGGGCTACGCCCCCACCCCCCTCCGGGTCCTGGAGAGGCTCGCCCGGCGGCTGGGCCTGGGCGCCCTTTGGTACAAGGACGAAAGCCGGCGCCTGGGCCTGGGGAGCTTCAAGGCTCTCGGGGGCGCCTACGGGGTGGCCCGGGCCCTGGAGGGGAGGGTGGGGAGCGCCACCGTCACCTGTGCCTCCGCCGGAAACCACGGACTGGCCGTGGCCCGGGGAGCCGCCATGTTCGGCTGCCGCGCGGTGATCTTCCTCCCCGCCGGAACCGACGAGGCCCGGCAGGCGGCGATACGGCAGCTCGCCGGAGAGGTCCAGGTGGTGCCGGGGAGCTACGACGATGCGGTGGCGGTGGCCGCGGCCCGGGGGAGGAAGGAGGGATGGCTGGTGGTCTCGGACACGGCCTACCCGGGTTACGAAGAGATCCCCCGGCACATCATGCAGGGTTACACCGTCCTGGTCCGGGAGGCGCTGGAGCAGCTCCCGGGGGGCCGGCTCCCCACCCATGTCTTCGTGCAGGCCGGGGTCGGTGGGCTGGCCGCCGCCGTGACGGCCCACCTGTGGGAAAGCCTGGGTCGGGACCGGCCTCGCATGGTGGTGGTGGAGCCCGCGGAGGCCGACTGCCTTCTGGAGTCTGCCCTGCACGGCCGGCCCACCCCCTCCCCGGGAAGCCTCGACACCACCATGGCGTGCCTGGCCTGCCGGAACGTCTCCACCCTGGCCTGGAAGATCCTGGAAGGGGGAGCGGATGCCTTTCTCTCCATCCCGGATCACGCCGCCGAGGAAACCGCCGGGCTGCTGGCCTCGGGAGCCACCGGGGACCATCCCGTCCGCTCCCTGCCCTCGGGGGTGGCTGGCCTGGCCGGCCTCCTGGCCACCCTCTTCGAGCCCGCCCTTGCCGGGCCCCTGGGACTGGCCGGGGACAGCCGCGTCCTCGTCATCGGTTCGGAGGGGTCCGAACCCCTGCCCGCCGACGCCTCCTGAAACCTCCCAACGTGAGGGATGCACCATGAGCGATCTGCCGAAGCCCCCGGACACCCACGACGCCTTCACCTCCACCTTCCCGGAGCTGGGACAGGCGTGGGAGATGATCGGCCAGGCCGGGAGGAAGGGTCCCCTGGACGCCAGGACGGCGCGCCTCGTGAAGCTCGCGGTGGCCGTGGGGGCCCAGCAGGAAGGGGCCGTCCACGCCAGCGTCCGGAAGGCGCTGGCCATGGGGATCACCTCCCAGGAGCTGGAGCAGGTGATCGCTCTTTCCGCCGGCACCCTGGGGTTCCCCCGGACCGTGGCGGCCTTTACCTGGATCAGGGACCTGCTGTAGGGCCCGGCTCCCGCGCCGGGACCCGGGGCCTCAAACCCCCGGGGGGGACGCCGGTCCCGGCCGGGGATCCCGGGTGATCCGGTCCAGGATCATGATCTTCTGCCAGATCTTGCCGGAGAGTCCCGAGGCCAGGTTCTCGATCTCGTTTACGGCTCCGATGACCACATGGTCGTCGAGGCCCTGGAGATGGAGGGCCGCCAGCTTGCTGGTCAGGGAGAGGATCTCGGAGCAGTAGTCCAGGTAATGGGCCAACGCCTCCCGGCTCATCCCCTCCACCCCCTCCTCGGACCCCGCCCGATCACCCGCCAGAAGGTCCTTGGGGTCCTTGGTGAGCTGGTGCATGTCCACCACATGGGCGATGCTCCGGAGCTCCCTCAGGGCCTTCAACGCCCGGTTCCGCTTGATCCGTCCCTCCGCCGTGGCCAGAAAGAGGACGGCGACCCCGAGGAGGATCAGGTCGTTGAGGCCTGCTTCGATCCCCTCGGCCAGGTCCCCGAGGCTCTCGAACGCGATCTCGAGCTTGAAGCCGAACACCAGGAAGGGGATCACCACGATCAGGACGATCAACCCGATGAAGAGCCAGGACAGCAAGCGAATGGAGTAGATGGGGCGCTCGAGGGACTCGGTGAAGGCCCGCGCCCCCTCCCCCACCTCCAGAAGCTCCCCGCAGACCCGCCCCAGCCCCGAGTCGGGGAAGCGGGCGTCGATCCGCCGCTTGAGAGAACGGATCGTGCCGACGAGGTGGCCCGCGTCCAGCCGGCGATAGCGGAAGGGGCTCACGGCTGGCGAAGCTCCACCCACGCCGATCGCACCACCCCTCCCTTGTCCGAGCGGGCAACAACCTGGACATAGGCAGGGGCGCCCTCGGCCCTGACGATCCACTCCACCGTTTCGGACGGCACGCCGACCTCGGCAAGGAAGGGCCCCGTACCCCGCAGGTGTCCCAGCTGCACCCGGGGACTCCCCTCCACCAGCTCCGCCCCGTCCAGGCCGAGAAGGAGGACAGGCGGCCGGACCACCGGGTTCCTCACCACGCCGTCGGGTCCTTCCTCCCCCACCGCCCCCCTGCCGGTAAGGCTGGTGGGAAGGAACCCCTGGTTCGTGAGGACCGCCCGGACACGGTAGCGCCCATCCCCCATGGGAACCACCGTGGGGCCATCCAACGCGATCCGGGGCGCCTGGCGGAGGAGGGAGAAGACCCAGGGAAGCTGGACCCGGCACTCCTCCTCCAGGAACTCCGCCGGTGGGTTCTGGCCCCAGAACCTGGAGTGCCACCCCCCGATCTCCACCTCCCCCAATGCGGGGTGGGAGAACACCCGCCAGGGAGAGAAATACCGCCCCCCCAGCACCTCGTCGTTGAAACGCATCTCCTCCAGGGCGTCGATCTCACCGTCCCGGTCGTAATCCCGGACCCAGGCCTCGGCTCCGGGAGAGTACTCGGGCACCCACCCCACCACCCCCTGGTCCCAGTACCCCCACTCGATGAGGGTCCCGTAGCGGTGTTCCGTGGGGTGGGTGGCGCTGGGGCGCACGGGCCGTCCCGTGGTCTCCGTGTACGGGGCCCCCAGGTGCTCGATGAGGGCCAGGTCGTTCTGGGGGAAGAGGGAGGGGGCCGAAGCCGAGGGAAGGCGGTAGACGAACCCGCCGGAGGTATGGCCGTGGACGATGGAGGTGACGTTCGGCCGGTCCTGGAGGAAGCGCACCGTGGCGTAGGTCTCGGGCTCCGAAAGGGGGAAGGGACCGGCCCCGGACTGCAGGTGCTCCCGCTCCCAGTTCCGGGGGAAGTTCCGGTTCATGTCGATCCCCCCGATCCCGTCCTCGTTCATCCGGCCGTCCCCGTCGTTGTCCACCCCCTCCCCCATCACCCGGTACCGCCGGGCACCCTCCGGAACCGCCCCGTCTCCCCCGATCCTCACCATCACCCTGGGGTCCCGGGGGTGGGCGAACCAACCTCCTGCGGGGTCCGGAATGCGCATGGAGGTGATCCACCCGTCCCCGTCGAGGTCCTCCGGAGGATCATCGTCCGCCACCCCATCCTCGTCGTCGTCCCACGGGCGCACGGTGCTCCTCAGGGAGTGATCCTCCAGAAGGGCGAGGTCCGATCCGTCCGGGTTGAACTTCGGCCGGATGTAGAAGGCATACCGTTCCAGCAGGTCCGTCACCTCGGGATCCCATCCGTACCGGGTGACCAGGTGACCCAGGGCATAGAGGGCCACCTGGGAGGCAGTGAGCTCCCCGGAGTGGATCCCGCCGTCCAGATACAGGGCCGGCTTGTCCTGGGCCGGCCCCGTGATCTCGGCGGTGACCTCCATGACCCACAGCCGACGGCCCTGGAGGCTCTCCCCGATGCTGTAGAGCTCCGTCAACTCCGGATAGAGGGTATGGAGCTCCCGGAGGATCTGCTCCGCCTCCGAGGAGGTGTAGTACCGATTCCAGTCCACGGCCCCATCGGGCCCCACGAGGCTGTGGCCCTGGGCGTGGGCGGGAGCCGGCGGCGACAGCACCCCGATCCCCGCGAGAAGGAGGAGGGGGAGGAGCCGAACGCCAGGAAAGGTGGAAAGCATGGGGGGCCTCCATGGGCAAGAGCGAACGTCCCTCCAGGGCGAGAGGAACGCAAGGTAACCTTCTTTTCTCCTCTTCGCCTAAGGAGGCGACCGTCACTCCCGCTTCACGGTTCCCGACGCACTCCGGCAAAAATTTATTCTGGGAAAGTTTTCCGCTCGGGTGTTAGATTGCGAGCGGATCCAGGGTCTGGCCCCCTTCCGGACGGGCCTGCTTTCGACTCCCCTCCCCCATCAGCTCAGGAGCCTCTTGCCATGAAGATCCGGACCCTGCTGGAAGAAAAGGGCTACGAGGTCGTCACCGTGCCCCCTTCCTTCCCCCTTCAGGACGCCATGACCCTGTTGGTCAAACACAACATCGGCTCGGTGGTGGTGGCGGACGAAAACGTGGTTCAGGGGATCGTCACGGAGCGGGACGTCCTGCGTCTGGCCGCCAGAGACCCGGCGGCCATGGGGAAGCTGAAGGTGGCGGAGGTCATGACCCGGGACGTGGTGGTGGGGCTTCCCGACGACACGGTGGACTACGTCATGGAGATCATGACCCGGAACCGCATCCGCCACCTCCCCATCGTGGAGGAGGGATGGATGGTGGGCATCCTTTCCATCGGGGACGTGGTGAACGCCCTCAGGAACAGGGTGGAGGCGGAGAACCGCCACATGCGGGACTACATCCAGGGCAAGTACTCCTGAGGCGCTCTCCCTCCTACGCCATCCCTGAAGGCCTCGCCAGAAGGAGGGGCCACCGGGAAGCACGGAGGACCTTGTCGGTGACGCTCCCCAGGATGGCCCTTCTCACGCCCGTGTAGCCGTGGGTGGCGAGGGCAAGGAGGTCGGCCCCTACCGTTTCCGCCACCTGGAGGATCGCCCGGGCCGGGGCGAAATGGGATTCGAGCTTCGTTTCCACCTGGAGCCCCTCCCCCCTCAACCGCCCCGCCACCTCCGCCAGGTAGGCCTCGGCCCGGGCGAGCCTCTCCTGCAGGCGCCCAGCAGGCAACGGGGACACCCGCGCCCCCATGAGGACCTGGGGGGACACAACGTGGAGGAGGGTGAAACGGGATCCCATCGCCTTTCCCAGGAGGATGGCCGGTTCCAGGATCTTCTCCCCGGTCCCCGACCCGTCCAGGGGCACCAGGATGTGGTCGAAGGAGGGCGTGGGGAAGGTAGTGCCTCCATCCTCGAGGGGGCGTATCAACAGGAGGGGGAAGGAGCTGTTCCGGACCAGGGAATCGGCCACGCTCCCCAACCAGGCCCTGCTCACCCCGGTGCGGCCGTGGGTGGTCATGACCAGGAGCTTCGCATCGATCTCCCGGGCATGGCGCTCCAGGGCTTCCGTCACGTACCCCTCCAGCAGGGCGGAGCACACCCTGTTCTCCGGCAGCTCCGCCTGAAGGGCCGCCTCCTTCTCGCCGAGGTACTTCCGCTGCTCCTGGGCATGCCTCGCCTCGTAGGCGCCCATGTCCACCCCTTCGTATTGGAAGGGGGTGTTCTGGAGCAGGTCCGTGGGAGGCTCGCAGCAACTCACGTGAGAGAGGTTCACCGAGGCTCCGGTAGCCGCCGCGATGGCCTTGGCGAAGGCCAGGGCATGCTCTCCGAACTCCGATCCGTCCAGGGATACCATCAGTTGGTCCAGCATAGAGGCCCTCCGAAATCGCTACGTTGGGGGGCGAAGCCTCGGGTCCAGGTCCGCCGCGGGCCTCCCGGGGAGGGCCGCGGCTGGCAGGAGACGCGTCACGGGGTCAATGTACAGCCGGCCCCGAGAGAGGAACACTCCGGAAGGACGACCGCCCTCCATGTCTCTCCAATCGCTTAGAAACGACGCTACGGCCATCTTCCACGCCGGACTCCGGGCCGCCGATCCGGTGGAAGCCGTTCGACGGCATCTCGCCCGGGAAGGAGATCTCCTCCGGGTCCCGGACGGGGAGTACTCCCTCTCCGCCCTGGGGAACATCCACCTCGTGGGAATGGGGAAGGCCTCCGCGGCCATGGCCGAGCCCGTCCTGGATCTGCTGGGGGACCGCATCACCGGCGGCGTCATCAACGTGAAGCACGGCCATGCCCGCCCTCTGCCGGGAATCCGGGTGAACGAGGCCGGCCACCCGGTGCCGGACGAGGCTGGGTTGGCCGGTACGGACCAGATCCTCCGGCTGGTGAAGGGGGCGGGTGCGGAGGACCTCGTGATCTGCCTTGTTTCGGGAGGGGGATCGGCCTTGAGCCCGGCGCCGGCCCCGGGGCTCACCCTGGCGGACAAGCAGGAAACCACCCGCCGGCTCCTGGAGTGCGGAGCCACCATCCACGAGATCAACGCCGTCCGGAAGCACCTCTCCCGGGTGAAGGGGGGGCGCCTGGCCCGGGTGGCATACCCGGCGAGGATCCTATCCCTCCTCCTCTCCGATGTCGTCGGGGACGATCTGGACACCATCGCCTCCGGCCCCACGGTCCCGGACCGAAGCACCTTCCGGGACTGCCTGGAGGTCCTGGACCGGCGCGGTATCCGGGGATCCATCCCGGCCCCCGTCCTTCGCCTCCTGGAGGAGGGAGACGCCGGCGGTGCCCCGGAAACCCCCAAACCCGGCGACCCTGCGTTCGAGAGGACCCGCAACCTGGTGGTGGGAAGCAACGCGCTGGCCGTGGAGGCCGCCCGGGCCAGGGCCCTGGAGCTGGGCTACCATCCCCTGATCCTCTCCACCTTCGTGGAGGGGGAATCCCGGGAGGTGGCCCGGGTGCACGCCGCCATCGCCAAGGAGATCCTCTCCAGCGGAAACCCTGTCCCGAGACCCGCCTGCGTCATCTCCGGCGGGGAAACGACGGTCCGGATCCGAGGGGAGGGAAAGGGAGGGCGCAACCAGGAGTTCGCCCTGGCGGCGGCCCTGGAGATCCAGGGGCTCGAGGATGTCCTGATCCTGAGCGGGGGGACCGACGGCACGGACGGCCCCACCGACGCGGCGGGGGCCATGGCCGACGGCACCACCGTGGCCCGGGGCCGCAAGGCGGGAGAGGAGGCCGGAGCACACCTTGCCCGGAACGATGCCTACCCCTTCTTCCAGGCCCTGGGGGACCTCCTCATGACGGGTCCCACCTTCACCAACGTCATGGACCTGAGGCTGGTCCTCGTCCGTTGACCGGGGACCGGGGACGGCCTCCCTCCAACCAACTCGCCGCCTTGCCGGAAGCCAGGATCCTTACGGCCCGCACAGAGAGACCCCCGGAGAACCCGACTCCGGTTCTGAGTGCCGCCGGTCGCCCCACCCTTCAAGAAAGGGTTTCGTGAAAAAAATCTCGGGCACCCTTGACGGAAGGTTGTCGCGGTTGTCAATTCGACTTCGCTCATACCGTGACGATTTTCTCACAGGCCCCCAGCCGGGGCCGGTTTCCGGTATTGGGAGGGAATGTGGAGCCCCTTCGAAGGGTGGTCCTGGAGCGGTTGATCCGCTACTACCGGTATCTTGGCGAGCTTTCCGGCCGGAAGTCCCTTGAGACCATCACCAGCGCCCAGCTCGGCGCCGCCCTGGACATCGACCCCACCCAGGTCAGGAAGGACTTCGGGGCCATCGGCCTCATGGGGATCAGCCGGGTAGGGTACGAGGTATGCGAGGTCTGCCGGGCCATCCGGATGGTCTTCGGGTTCGATCGCCCCTACTCCGCCGTGCTCGTGGGAGCGGGCCACCTGGGAAGCGCCCTCCTGGCCTATACGGGTTTCGCCCGTTTCGGCCTCCGGATCGTGGCGGCTTTCGACAACGACCCCGAGAAGATCGGAACGGAGGCCGCCGGGATCACGGTTCAGCCCATGCCGGCCATGAAGCCCTTCATCCGCAACCACGGGATCCGGATGGGGATCCTCACCACGCCGGTGCCGGTCTCCCAGAGCGTGACGGACCAGCTGGTGGCCTCGGGCGTCAGGGCCATCTGGAACTTCTCCCCCACCCGCCTCAACGTGGCCGAGGGGGTCCTGGTGAGAAACGAGCACATCTCCCTGGGGCTGGCTCAGCTGGCCTACCACCTCAACGGGCCCCAATCCGGAGAGGACCGACGGCTCCCGACCCTCCAGGGACCTTGCGAGGAACCCTGCCCCCCCCCGGAGGTCTGATCTCTCAGGGGCGAAATGTCCCAGAAGGGGTCGGGGTGTAACACCCGGTTTATGATTGTGTCGGACAGGAAGTTTGCCAGGGAAGAACGGTTTGGAATCGATTGCGTGAAAAAAATCTCTTTCTGCTTGACAGGACGCTCCCAAGCCTGTAGGGTGGGGTTCGTGAAAAAGTTCGCGGTTCCCGCATTTGCCCTCATTCAGGGCGCTTCCCGGCGGGTTTCGGCGGCAATGACGAGAATCGGTTCCCTCCACCGGGGAGGGATGGAGATGCGCAGGATAGATATGGTGGGATTGGCCCGGATGTTGCGTTTGCGGTTGGGTGCTTGCTGCCGTCCTTGCCTGCGGGGTTGGGGGATGTGGACAGGTGCCCTGATGACCGGAATCAACCAACGTACCAGGGAAGCTCGCGAGCTGATGGCCTCGCGAGTTTTTTTTCTTCGATTTCGTGCGTGATCTGTTTCACGGATTGGTGGGTACCCCAAGTCGCCCGCTCCGGGGCGGAAAGGAAGGTTCAGGATGCCGAGCTATGTGATCCCGGACAAATGTGACGGGTGCAAGGCGCTCGACAAGACCGCCTGCCAGTACATTTGTCCCAACGACCTCATGGTCCTCAACAAGGAGATCATGAAGGCCTACAACCAGGATCCCATGATGTGCTGGGAGTGCTATAGCTGCGTCAAGATCTGCCCCAACCAGGCGATCGAGGTCCGGGGTTACCAGGACTTCGTTCCCATGGGTGCCAGCGTGACGGCCATGCGCAGCTCCGAAGACATCATGTGGACGGTGCAGTTCCGGGATAAGGAGATCCGTCCCAAGCGGTTCAAGTTCCCCATCCGCCGTGGGGTGCCCGAGGGCCAGGCTGACCCCTTCGGCCACTTCTCCACCGGGGACGACAGCATCAAGAGCCAGACCCTCATGTCCGAGCCCGAAGGCATCAACGGCAGGGGCCCGGTGAAGTTCGACAAGGTCCCGACCCTCTGACCAGGGCGGTCTCAACCGAGCATCATGACTCTGAGGAATCCAAGGGAGATACAACGAAAATGGCGGATTTCGAAACCGTAGTTGTCGAGACCGACCTTCTGATCTGCGGAGGCGGTATGGCCGCCTGCGGGGCGGCCGTGGAAGCGTCGTACTGGGCCAAGAAGCATGGCTTGAAGGTCACCCTGGTGGACAAAGCGGCCATGGACCGGTCCGGCGCCGTGGCCATGGGGCTCAGCGCCATCAACCAGTACGTGGACCTCAACAGCGGCAACAACACCCTGAAGGACTACTGCGACTACGTCCGCAACGACCTCATGGGGATCACCCGCGAGGACCTGGTGGCCAGCATCGCCCGGCACGTGGACAACACCGTACACCTCTTCGAGAAGTGGGGTCTCCCGATCTGGAAGGACGAGAAGGGGGATTACGTCCATGAGGGCCGTTGGCAGCTCATGATCAACGGCGAATCCTACAAGATCATCGTGGCCGAGGCCGCCAAGAACGCCCTCGCCGACGCCGGCGGGCAGTACTTCGAGCGCGTCTTCGTCACGCACCCCCTCATGAACGGGAACAAGTGCGTGGGCGCCGTTGGGTTCAGCGTCCGTGAGAACAAGTTCTACGTCTTCAAGGCGAAGGCCACCATGGGCCTCATGGGCGGCGCCGTGCACGTCTTCAAGCCCCGCTCCACCGGCGAGGGCTTCGGCCGCTCCTGGTATCCGCCCTTCAACTCCGGGGCCAGCGCCTTCTTCACCATCTACGCCGGCGCCGAGATGACCTGCCAGGAAGTGCGGTTCATCCCCGTGCGCTTCAAGGACGCGTACGGCCCGGTGGGCGCGTGGTTCCTTCTCTTCAAGTCCGTCGCCACCAACGCCAACGGCGACAACTACATGCAGACCAACGCCGGAGAGCTCGACAAGTGGGCTCCCTACGGCAAGGTGAAACCCAGCCCGGCCAATATCCGCAACTGGCTCATGATGATGGACGTGATGGACGGCAAAGCCCCCATCTACATGCAGACGGCCCAGGCCATCGAGCGCATCGCCGCCACTTCCGGCGACGAGAAGGAAACCAAGAAGAAGCTGAAGGAGCTGGAGGCCGAGGCGTGGGAGGACTTCCTGGACATGACCATCTCCCAGGCCATCCTGTGGGCCGCCACCAACGTGGAGCCCGAGAAGAAGCCGTCGGAGATCATGGCCTGCGATCCCTACTTCATCGGCTCCCACTCCGGCGCTTCCGGCGCCTGGGTTTCCGGTCCGGAGGATCTCCAGACCCCGGCCACCAAGGACGAGTACTTCTGGGGCTACACCGGCATGACCACGGTGGACGGCCTCTTCGCCGCCGGCGACGCGTCAGGCGCCTCCAGCCACAAGTTCTCCTCCGGGTCCTTCACCGAGGGCCGTATCGCCGCGAAGGCCGCCCTCGCCTACATCACGGACCACAACCAGGCCCCGGCCGTCGATGACGCCCAGGTGGCCGCCCTCAGGGCCGAGATCCTCAAGCCCAGGGACACCTTCGAGCAGTTCAAGGGCGCCACGACCGATCCCAACGTCAACCCCAACTACATCCGGCCGCAGCAGTTCATGTATCGGCTCCAGAAGATCATGGACGAGTACGCAGGAGGCGTGTCGGCCCAGTTCAAGACCAACAACAGGCTCCTGGAGAAGGGGCTCGAGCTGCTGGCCTACCTGAAGGAAGACTCCGCGAACATCGCCGCCGAAAACCTGCATGAGCTCATGCGGGGCTGGGAGGCCATGCACCGGATGTACCAGGCCGAGGCTCACGTCCGCTCCATCCTCTTCCGGGAGGAGACCCGCTGGCCCGGCTATTACTTCCGTGCCGACAAGCCCAGCATGGACAACGAGAACTGGCTGGCGTTCTGCAACTGCAAGTACGACCGGACCACGGGCGAGTGGACCATGATCAAGCGCCCGGTGAAGTACATCACCCAGTAGCATTGGGCGGCATTTCGGTGTCCCCGGGGGCACAGCGCCCCCGGGGCGCCGAAGCCGCGCGGTTTCGCGGGAACATGCGGCATCGGCTCGGAGAGGTAGAAGGGCGGCAGCATAGATGAGCGAGAACCCAAGAACGTGCCCGCACTGCGGGAGTGAGCTTGTGACCTGGCGCGTCCCCGACGGAGCGTCATGGGAGGACGATCATTTCTTCGTCTGCTTCAACGACGAGTGCTCCTATTACCGGGGGGGCTGGAAGTGGATGAAGGAGCAGTACAACCAGGATGCCTCCTACCGGTACTCGTGGATCCCCTCCATGCGTGCCTCGTCCATGATCCCGGTCTGGTCCGATGAGGCCGCCCGGCAGATGATCGTGTGTGACAAGGGTGGGGGATGCGGATGACGACGACGGAGGCGGCGATGGGCGACGATGGGCGGCAGGATGGGACCGGTGATCCGAGGGAGCAGCTGAAGGAGAAGATCATCGCGGGACACGAGAGGCTGGGGCCGGACGACGCCTTCCGCTTCTCCTGCCACCCCGGGGTTTCCTGCTTCAACAAATGCTGTGCAGACGTCAACATCTTCCTTTCCCCGTATGACGTACTGAGGCTGAGGAAACGCCTGGGGATGTCCTCCGCGGAGTTCCTCAAGAAACACACGCTTCTTCCCGTCCAGAAGGACATGAAGACCCCCGTGGTCCTCCTCCGGATGAACGAGGACGAGTCCAGGTCCTGCCCCTTTCTCACGAAGGAAGGGTGCGGGGTGTACGCGGACCGGCCCTGGCCGTGCCGCATGTACCCCCTGGGGCTGGCCTCCTCCAAGGACACCCCGGACGGATGGCAGGGGGAACGCTTCTACTTCCTTCTGCAGGAGGAGGGGTGCAGGGGTTTCTCCGAAGCCAAGGAGTGGACCGTCAAGGGGTGGATGGAGGACCAGGCCGTCGATGAGTACGACCGTTGGGGGGAGGCCTACAAGGAGCTCACCCTCCACAGGTACTTCGAGGAGGGGAACGTTCTCCGTCCCGAGAAGATGGAGATGTTCTACACCGCCACCTACGACCTGGACAAGTTCCGGGAGTTCGTGTTCGGAACCACCCTCCTGAACCGGTTCGAGGTGGACGAGGATCTCATCGAAGAGCTGCGCTACAGCGACGAGGCCCTCCTGCAGTTCGGCTTCCTCTGGTTGCAGTTCGCGCTGTTCGGTGAGAAGACCATGAAGGTGAAGCCGGAGGTCGAGGAAGCATTCAAGGGAAGTCTCGATAAACGAGCCCTGGCGAAGGAGTAGGGCCCCCGGGCCCCTCTTTCGCAGAGGAGACCTGATGAGCGGAAACGGCAAACGAGGCAAGATCCTCGTTGTGGGCGGTGGCATCAGCGGATTGACCGCCGCGATAGAAGCAGCCGAGGCAGGTGCCGAGGTGGTGCTGGTGGAGAAGGAGGCGTTCCTGGGGGGCCGCGTGGCCCGCTCGAACCTGTACTTCCCCAAGATGTGCCCCCCCACCTGCGGGCTGGAGATCAACCTGAGGCGGGTGAAGACCAACCCCCGCATCCGGGTCCTGACCCAGGCCACGGTGGAGAGGATCACCGGGGGCCCGGGCGCTTTCAAGGCCACCCTGCGGAAGAGCCCGCGGTTCGTGAACGAGAAGTGCACGGCCTGCGGGGCCTGCGTGGAGGTCTGTCCGGCGGAGCGGCCCAACGCCTTCAACCTGGGGCTGGATTCCACCAGGGCGGTGTACCTCCCCTTCGAGATGGCCTATCCGGCCCGCTTCGTCATCGACGGGGACGCCTGCCTGGGCGCCGAGAAGTGCGGGAAGTGCGTCGAGGCCTGTGCCTACGGGGCCATCGACCTGGCGATGAAGCCCGAGATGGTGGAGGTGGAGGCCGCTGCGGTGATCTGGGCCACCGGCTGGGATCCCCCGGACGCTTCCAGGTTCGAAGGGCTCGGGTTCGGCCGATACTCCAACGTCATCAACAACGTGACCATGGAGCGGCTGGCCGCCCCCAGCGGACCCACCAAGGGGAAGATCCAGCGGCCGTCGGACGGTAGGGGGCTGGAGTCCATCGCCTTCGTCCAGTGCGCCGGCTCCCGTGACGAGAACTACTACAAGTACTGCTCAGGCGTTTGCTGCCTTGCTTCCCTGAAGCAGGCCCGCTACGTCCGGGAGCAGTTCCCCGAAGCCCGGATCTTCGTGTTCTACATCGACATCCGGGCTCCGGGACGCCTCGAGGACTTCTTCGTGGCCACCAAGGCCGACGACAAGCTGACGCTGATCAAGGGGAAGGTGGCCAGGATCACGGAAGTCCCCGGGACGGGCGGACTCACCGTGGAGGCGGAGGACACCCTCTCCGGCCTCAAGGTGACCCAGGACGTGGACATGGTGGTCCTGGCCACCGGGATGGTGCCGGTGGGAATCGGGGAGGCGAAGGTCGAGGGCGGAATCGCGCTGGACGAGCACGGCTTCATCAGCATCAAGCAGCCACTGGGAGGCATGTTCGCGGCGGGAGTGGCCAAGCGGCCCGTCGACGTGGCCGCATGCAACCGGGACGCCACCGGCGTTGCCCTGAAAGCCCTGCAACACCTCAGCGCGGAGTAGCCTCGTGGAAAAGAACGTAGCCGTTTACCTCTGTCGCGGATGCGACATCGGCGGCGCTCTGGACATGGACGCGCTGAAGGCTGTCGCCACCGGCGAATTCAAGATCGCGCTCTGCAAGGAGCACGATTGTCTCTGTGGGGACGCTGGGCGGGAGCTGATCCGGCAGGACGTCCAGAGCGGTGTGAACAGCATCGTGGTGGCGGCCTGCTCCCAGCGCTTCATGGTGGACGCCTTCACCTTCGACGGAGTGCTGACCACCCGGGTGAACCTGCGGGAGCAGGTGGTCTGGACCCAGGAGCCCGGCAACGAAGACACGGACATGATGGCCCGGGACTACCTCCGCATGGGGATCGTCCGGGCCCAGAAGGCCAACGTCCCCGAGCCCTTCCAGGTGGAGGTGGACCGCACGGTCATGGTGGTCGGGGGTGGGATCACCGGTCTCACCGCGGCCCTGGATGCCGCCGCGACGGGGAGCCCGGTGGTCCTGGTGGAGAAGGAAGCGGAGCTGGGCGGGTGGATGAAGAAGTGGGCCAAGGGAATCCCCCACGGCCCCTCCTACCGGGAACCCCAGGCCACCGACATCGCCGATCTCGTCGCGCAGGTCCAAGCCGACGACCGCATCAAGGTCCACACCGGCGCCCTCATCGAGAAGATCGTGGGGCAGCCGGGGCAGTTCGACGTGACCTTGAAGGCCAACGGCAACAGCGGGGAGTTCAGGGTGGGCTCCATCGTCCAGGCCACCGGTTGGAAACCCTACGACGCCAGCAAGCTCGGGCACCTGGGCTACGGAGCCAGCCCCGACGTCATCACCAACGTCCAGATGGAGGAGATGCTGGCCAAGGGGCGGCTTACCCGGCCCAGCGACGGAAACGCCCCCAAGCGCATCGCCTTCATCCAATGCGCCGGGTCAAGGGACCAGAACCATCTTCCCTACTGCTCCGGAGTCTGCTGCCGGGTGACGCTCAAGCAGGCCCTCATGGTCCGGGCCATGAGCCCCGAGACCGAGGCCTACATCCTGTACAAGGACATCCGGAGCCCCGGGCAATACGAGGATTTCTACAAGCGGGCCCAGGAAGACCCCGGGATCTTCTTCGCCAAGGCCGAGGTCACGGGCGTCCTCAACGGCGGGCCGGCTCTGAGAGTGGAAGCCGATGACTCGCTCCTGGGCGGGAAGATCCAGCTGGAGGCGGACCTGGTGGTCCTGGCCACCGGCATGGTCCCCCGTTCCGCCGATGGCGAGATGATCCGCAAGTACGTGGACGCCAAGAGGATCGTGGAGAAGGGTGAGGCGGGGGCCCAGCTCGAGGCCGCAAGAAAGACAGTGGAGGAGCTTTCCGGACTGGAAGGCGGGGAGATCCTGCAGTTGGCCTACAGGCAGGGGCCGGACCTTCCGGTGCTGAAATACGACTTCCCCGACTCCCACTTCATCTGCTTCCCCTACGAGAGCCGCCGGACGGGTGTGTACCCTGCCGGATGTGTTCGGGCCCCCATGGATTCCCAGGGATCGCGGGAAGACGGCAGCGGTGCAGCCCTCAAGGCCATCCAGGTCCTGGAGGTCACGTCCAAGGGCGAGGCCATGCACCCCCGTTGGGGGGACATGTCCTACCCGGAGTTCGCCCTCCAGCGCTGCACCCAGTGCAAGCGGTGCACGGAGGAGTGCCCCTTCGGAACCATCAACGAAGACGCGAAGGGTACCCCGCAGCCCAACCTCAGCCGGTGCCGCCGGTGCGGCATCTGCATGGGGGCCTGCCCCGAGCGGATCATCTCCTTCAAGGACTACTCGCCGGAAATCGTGGGTTCCATGATCAAGAGCGTGGAGATCCCCGAGGAGTTCGACGAGAAGCCCCGCCTCCTCTGCCTCCTGTGCGAGAATGACGCCTATCCGGCGCTGGACACCGCCGGCCTGAAGCGCCTCAAGCACTCCAGGTGGATCCGGTTCATACCGGTGCGCTGCCTGGGCTCGGTGAACATCGTCTGGATCTCCGACGCTCTGTCCCGGGGCTTCGACGGCATCCTCCTCCTGGGGTGCAAGTCCGGGGACGACTACCAGTGCCACTTCATCAAGGGCAGTGAGCTCATGGAGACCCGTAGCAAGAACATCCAGGAGAAGCTCAAGCAGCTTGCCCTGGAGGAGGAACGGGTGCGCCTGGAGCTCCTCCCGATCGATCAGCCCGAGAAGCTGGTGGAGATCGTCAATGCGTTCGCCGAGCAGATCGAAGACATCGGCATGAACCCCTTCAAGGGCTTCTAGGGACGAGGGAGACGAGGATGCCCGACGCTCAGTTGCTCAAGCCGGACCGGAAGTTCGTCGATGAGGTCATCGCCGCGGGTGGCGGAGACCTGAAGAAGTGCTTCCAGTGCGCCACCTGCTCGGTGGTGTGCGGGCTTTCCAACGAGTCCAGCCCCTTCCCACGCAAGGAAATGCTCTGGGCCCAGTGGGGGTTGAAGGACCGTCTGATCTCCGATCCCGACATTTGGCTCTGCCACCAGTGCAACGACTGCTCCCTGCGCTGCCCCCGGGGCGCCCGCCCCGGTGACGTGCTGGCGGCCGTTCGGCAGAAGGTGATTCAGCACTACGCCTTTCCGTCCGTCATGGGGAGCTGGGTGAACTCCATCAAAGCGGCCCCCCTCATGCTGGTGCTGATCCCGGCCATCCTCATCGCCGGTGCCCTCCTGGTACGGGGTCCCATCGAGGCCGCACTCAACTACACGGACCCCCACGGCCACGAGTTCTACGCCCACTTCTTCCCCCACTGGCTCCTGATCGTCTTCTATTCGGGCCTCACCCTGCTGACCTTCGGGGGTCTGATCGTGGGCCTCTTCCGGTTCTGGAGGGGGATGAAGGCTTCGGACACCGCCCTGGGCCGGGGAGACCCGGTCATGGGCTTTGTTCCGGCAACGGTGGGCGCGGTGAAGGCGGTCTTCAACCACGCCCGCTTCGGGAAGTGCACCGACCAGGCGTCCCGGAAGACCAATCATTTCTTGGCCTTCTACGGTTTCCTGGCCCTGTTCATCGTGACGTCCTGGGCCGTGGTGGACCTCTACCTCATGCCCTTCCTCCTTCCGGACATCTTCCCGCAGTATCCCTTCGGGTTGATGCACCCCATGAAGATCCTGGCCAACCTGGGCGGGATCTTCCTCATCGCCGGGACCACCAGGGCCATCCTGACGCGGCAGAACGCCCCCGAGGACGGGAAGCACCAGAGCACGTCCTTCGACTGGGTGTTCATCTGGCTTCTCCTGGCGGTGGGGGTGACGGGATTCGTGGTGGAGGTCTTCCGCTTCGTGGCGGAAGGGTCCTTCGGCGAGGAGGCCTACGCCAGCAGCCTGGCCCTCCCCGCCTACAGCCTCTACTTCGTGCACCTGGTGGCCGTGTTCGGGCTCCTGGTCTATCTCCCCTATTCCAAGTTCGCCCACATCTGGTACCGGACCGTGGCGATGATCTATGCGGAGCACACGGGCCGGACCCAAGGACGCCGCCTCCCGGTGAAGGTCGCGGGGGCCGTCGGATAGCATGACCGGGGGGCCCTCTCCGGGAAGGTCCCCGACCCACAACAACGCGCCGAAGACCTCGGCTCGAACGAGGAAGGAACCATGGCTCAACTGGTGAAGCCCCACGGGAAGGATCAGGTCCTGAAGCCCCTCCTCCTTGAGGGTGGGGAGCTGGCCGAAGCAAAGAAGAAGGCCGCGACCCTGAAGAAGATCCCCATGACCTCACGGGAGACCGGCGACGCCATCATGATGGGCATCGGCGGGTTCACCCCCCTCGAGGGGTTCATGGACCACGACGACTGGAAGGGGTGCGTCACGGACTTCCAGATGAAGGATGGCACCTTCTGGCCCATCCCCGTCACCTTCTCAGCCACCCAGGAGGACGCCAACTCCACCAAGACCGGAGATGAAGTGGCCCTGGTGGACGAGGAGACCGGTGAGATCATGGCGATCCTCACCGTGGAGGAGAAGTACAACATCGACAAGGAGCTCGAGTGCAAGGAGGTCTTCAAGACCACCGATACCGAGCACCCCGGCGTCAAGGTGGTCATGGCCCAGAAGGAGATCAACATCTCCGGCCCCATCAAGGTCCTGAGCGAGCTCGACTTCCCCACCGCCTTCGCCGGGATCTACCAGCGCCCCGCCGAGGCCCGGGCCATTTTCGAGGCCAAGGGGTGGAGCACCGTGTCGGCCCTCCAGCTCCGCAACCCCATGCACAACTCCCACGCCTACCTGGCCAAGGTGGCCATCGAGGTGACGGATGGCGTGTACGTGCACCAGCTCCTGGGTGCCCTGAAGCCCGGCGACATTCCGGCCCAGACCCGGGTCAAGTGCATCGACGCCCTGGTGCAGAACTACTTCGTGCCCGAGCGGGTCGTCCAGGGTGGCTACCCGCTGGACATGCGCTACGCCGGCCCCCGGGAGGCTCTGCTCCACGCCCTCTTCCGGCAGAACTACGGCTGCTCCCACCTCATTGTGGGCCGCGACCACGCCGGCGTCGGCGACTACTACGGGCCCTTCGACGCCCACAAGATCTTCGACGAGATCCCCCAGGGCGCCCTGTTGACCCAGGCCCTCAAGATGGACTGGACCTTCTACTGCTACAAGTGCGGGGAGATGGCCTCCATGAAGACCTGCCCCCACAAGGAAAAGGCCGTTCTGGACGACAACGGCAATTACCTCGGGGGCGACCGGCTCCTCCTGTCGGGCACCATGCTCCGCAAGTTGCTCTCGGAGAACAAGAACGTCCCGGCCGAGTTCAGCAAGCCCGAGGTCGTGGCCATCCTGCGCGAGTACTACGCGGGACTGGACGAGAAGGTTGAGGTGAAGCTCCACGGGGCAGCGACCGGGGACGCGGCAAAGAAATAGCCCATGCTCTGTAACGCCCTGGGGCGGCTCACCCCGCCCCGGGGCGAATCCAAAACGCCCCATGGGGCGGAAAGAACCGGAGGAAGCAAATGGAAATGGTGACGCTCGGCGGAAAGCAGATCGAGATCGACGAGGACGGGTTCATTCAGGATCCCGACTGCTGGGACCAGGCCGTGGCCATCGACCTCGCCAAGACCGAGGGGGTGAATGAGCTGACGGAGACCCATTGGAAGCTCGTGAACTATCTCCGGGAATACTACCTGGAGTACAACATGGCTCCCATGATCCGGAAGCTCTGCAAGCAGACCAACCTCTCCTTGAAGGAGGTCTACGACCTCTTCCCCAGCGGCCCCGCCAAGGGCGCCTGCAAGGTCGCCGGCCTGCCGAAGCCCACGGGCTGCGTCTGAACGAACGACGGTTCCGGTGGGGTGCCCCGGGTTCCTTCCGGGGCGACCCACGGAAAACCGGTGAAAA
>JBFYZD010000065.1:0-3184 GCA_041309685.1 Gemmatimonadales bacterium
TCCCCGCTGCTCAGCTCGAACTTCTCCTCCGAGTAGGAGCCCCGCAGGCTCAGGTCCACCTTCATCGCCTCCGTCGTGCGGCTGGCCCCGAAGGACCCGTCGAAGGAGCGGTCGCTGCTCCGGCTCTCCCCCGACACCTCCCCGCTGACCCGGGCTTCGAACACCCAGAGGTTCCAGGGATCGGCCGCCTCCTCCACCGTGGGCACCCCTCGGGGCCCTCCGTAGCGGACGTCCAGGCGGCGCCCGAGAGGGGTGGAGGATACATAGGGGACCAACCCCAGCTTGAAGGTCCGGACCAGGCCCGCCCGGGTCTCGTCGTCCGTCTCGTCCGGGAGGGAGACGTAGCGAAGAGTGTCCTGGCGCCCCTCCAGGAGCCCCAGCCCGATGAAGTGGAGCGTGTACTCCAGGCCCCCCGCGCCCGTGGATTGCTGGGTGACCAGGACGTGGAGCTCGGCGTCCATCCGGTCCCGGACGTAGTTCACGAAGGGCACTTCCTCGCGGAAGTAGTCGAAGTCGCAGCGCTGGCAGTCCAGGAAGACGCGGAGGTTCTCCTCGGGAGGTTGCACCGGAGGGGGGCCAACCTGGGCCCGGGCCGGTACCGGAAGCGCCTGGACACCGAGGCAGAGGAGGCCCGCCAGGACCTGTCGAGGGATCGGGGTTCGTCTCATGGCTTCGCCCGCGAGGGAGGGTTCGAGTTGGGTGAGAAGCCCCCGGAAGGGGGGGGTGAACCTGAGGCATCCGTCTCCAGGTGGAAAGCTAGGCGGTAACCGCCTGGAAGCAGAGGGCGGGGATGTTGGGATGTGGTAAAGAGACCCGAAGGGTTGTGTAAGACTGTTACCAAACCTCTACCTGGGGCGCTTTCGGGGAGTGCCGCGGGGAAGGGAGATTTCCCGTTCGTCTCTCCAACGGACCCTCCACCGACCCCGGCGAAGGACCAGAAACCGTGTTCGACCGAACCCCTTCCGGAAACCCCCTCTGGCGTCTCAGCCGGAGTAGCCTACTACTGGTCACCTCGGCCCTCTTCGCCGCGGGGTGTGATGCCTGGCGGGGCGAGGGTGGGGTCGTTATCGCCTCGGTGGCTGACCACCGCCTCACCGCCGGGATCGCGGCGGGGCTCCTGGGGCCCAGCTTCCGGGGGCGGGAGGATGCCGTGTCCCTGCTGGCGGAGGTGTGGGTCAACCACATGCTCCTGGCCTTGGCCGCCAGCGAGGATACCAGCCTGGCATCCCCAGGAATGGAGGCGGTTGCCCAGCGCCAGAGGGAGCAGGAGATGGTGCTCCGCCTGGCGCGTCAGGAAGTACACGTGGACACCGTCCTGGGCGATCTGGAGCTCCGGGCCCTCTACCAGGAGGAGGCCCCCGGTGCCCAGGTAACGGCGCGTCACATTCTCCTTGGCCTTCCCCCCGATGCCTCGCCCCAAGCACGGGACAGTGTCTTCGCCCTGGCCCGGGAGCTGAGGGACCGGATCCTCCAGGGCAGCGACTGGAACACCCTGGCTCTGGATCACAGCACCGACTCCGGCAGCCGGGACAAGGGGGGATTGATCGGTCCGTTTCCACGGGGACGGATGGCCGGCCCCTTCGAGGACGCCGCCTTCTCACTCCAGCCCGGGGAGGTGAGCGAGCCGGTGGAGAGTTCCTTCGGGGTCCACGTCATCCGGGTGGAGGAGAGGACCGTACCTCCCTTCGAGGACTCCAGGGAGGCCTTCCGGCGGCAGGTGCTGGCCCGCAGGAGGGGAGAGGCAGAGGCGGCCTTTGTGGAGGCGCTGCTCCAGAGGGAAGGGCTACAACTGGCCGAAGACGCGGTCCAGAAGCTGCGGGCCCTGGCGCTCGATCCCGAGTCGGCCTCCTCACCTCAGGCCAGGGGGGCGATCCTGGCGGAATATGGTGAGGGGCGATACACGGTGGGCGACTTCGTGGATTACGTGGATGGCCGGCAGCCCGGCTCTCGGGCCCAGCTCTCGGGGCTTGACGACATCCGGCTTCGGAGCACGCTGCGGGACCTGGTTCGATGGGAGATCCTGGTCCTTGAGGCCCGCCGGCTCGGGATCACCCTCGCTCCCAACGAGGAGGAGTCCCTGGTGCTCGGGGTGCGGGCCCAGCTCCGGGAGCACCTGACCCTCCTTGGCTTCGGCCAGCTCGAACCCCTGGAGGAAGAGGCGGTGGCTACGGCGGTCCGGGGGTCCGTGGCCCGCGCCATTACCGGATCCGTCACCATCCTCCCCCTCGGCCCCCTGGCTGGCCCGCTCCGGGAAAGGTATGGTGCCCGATTGTACCCCTCTCGCTACCCCACCGTGCTGGCGATCCTGGAGAAGGAAAGCACCGGCGGGAAGGAAGGCCCTGCGTCCTGAAGGACCCCGGTTTGGGAGACCGTATCCGCCTTCCGGTGTCGAAGGGCAAGAACCCGTAGCAGCCCGGTGAGGACCCCCCTGGCGGCCCCCGACCCCACCGCCCTCTCGGCTCCCGCTCCCACCCTCAGAATGTCCCCGACCCCATGAGAAGGACCCCTGGGGGATTCAGCGATTCCCTGGTCATGGGGTGATCACCAGGGGTTGAATCTCCAGGTCCGGGATGGGGGCACTGCCGTCGAAGTTCTGGAGAACCAGGCTGGTGAAGGCAAGGACCTCCGTGCCCGGTGCGTTCAGAGTGAAGGTGAACTGAGCAATTCCCACCTTGGTGACGGTTCCCGGGTCTGGGGACAGGGACACAACCAGGAAATCGTGGGGGCTTCCCAGGGCCCCCGGAGTGTAGCTGGCATTCAGGACGTCAGGAGAGCCCGCACAGTCGGGGTGGACGCCTAACATCTGGTCCGACTGCAGGTTGGCGGACTGGGTCATGGTCAGGTTCGGACTGAATCCCACCATGGCCTGGAAGGCCGTCAGGTTCTCCCGAGAGCAGAGCTGAGCCTTCACGGTGGCGCCCACCGGAGCGGAGGTGATGGGTGTCCCGGCGCTGTCCACCCATCGAAGCAGGAGGTTGGCGGTAGAGACGATGTCGGTGACCAGGTTCTGGCCGTCATCGGGATCGGCGGGGTAGGACCCGTTTCCGTCGTTGGAGCCGGTTGCCACCACGAGGTTGGCCAGGACCTGCCCCGCAGTGAGGGGAGCCACCTCAAAGGTGATCTCGTAGCTCCGGGAAGAGTTGGCCGGAAGCACGGTCCCGGGCCCCCCGCAGGTGACCTCGGA
>JBFYZD010000066.1:0-3392 GCA_041309685.1 Gemmatimonadales bacterium
CGCTGCGGTACTTCCGGGAAGCGGAGGCGTTGAAGCCGAGCGACGCCAACGTCATCACCGCCATCGGTCTCATCCTCCGGGGGCAGGGACGGTGGGAGGAGGCGGTGGCGGCCTTTGAGCGCGCCCGGGCCCTGGACTATCGATCCTACAATCTGATCTACACTCTGGCGGACACATTCCTGCGCATGAGGCGCTTCGAGGACGCGGAGCGCTACTTCCGCCTGGCCGCCACCCTCGCGCCGGAGGTGGTGGCGACCCATCAGGCCCTTCTCAGAGTCCGCTTGATGGCGACCGGGAGCCTCTCCGCCGGCCAGGCCTACCTGGACGAGCTTCCCCGGACGGCCTCGCCCATGATGCGGACCGCACTGGAGGGGGAGCTGGCCTACTACCGCGGGGATCCGGGTTTCACGGCACGCTCCCGCCCGGGCCCTGCCGACGCCGGCCGGGGCGCTCCGCCCGGAGGCCAGGGTGGAATGGCCCGGGGAGCCGAGCGGCTGGCCCTCCTTCACCACCTGCTGGGGCAGGAAGAGCTCCGGGACGCCTACGCCGATTCCCTTCGGGTGATCTCCCTGGCTACGCTGGAGGCTGCCACGGCCACCCGGGGGCCCGTCCAGACCGGAGTGATCGCGCGAGCGCATGCGAAGCTGGGGCTGGCCTATGCCCTTCGGGGGGAGGCGGTCAGGGCGGTGGCCGAGGGCTCCAAGGCGGTCTCCACCCTCCCCATCTCGCTGGACGCCTACGAAGGCGCCGACCACCTTCGGGATCTGGTCCTGATCTACACCCTCATCGGGGCGCCGGATCTCGCCATCCAGGAGCTGGAGATCGCCCTGGCCATCCCCTCGCCCCTCACCCGGGCGGAGCTGGTCCTGGATCCCCTCTTCGCGCCCCTCAGGGAGCACCCCGGGTTCGCCGGGCTCCAGGACACCGTCCGGTAGGGGCCCCTTCCGGGATCGGGATCATGAGCGGCCACCCTCCCCCGCGCCGATTCAAACAAACTCCATTCCTCCGGGATCAAAGGGTGTGAGAAGGAAGGAACCCCCAGCTGGAGACGATATGGGCGCGGCTCCCCTGGCCGAGACAGCTCAGGCCGGACCCTGGGACTCGGTGGGTGTCGAGGCCCTGGTGGAGCGCGCCAGGGAGGGGGACAGCCGGGCGTTCGAGGTCCTCTACCGCAGGCTCGTGGGTCGGATCTACGCCCTCTGCCTCCGGATGGCCCGGGACCCACAGAGGGCCGAGGAGTTGACCCAGGACGTCTTCGTCCGGGCCTGGGAACGCCTGGGGAGCTTCAGGGGGGAAAGCCAGTTCACCACCTGGCTGCACAGGTTGGCGGTGAACGTGGTGCTCCAGGAGGGGCGCACGAAGGGGAGGCGGGAGTCCCGGGAGGAGCTGACGGCCGATCCCGGGGAGTACATGAGGCGGGTGGAGAGGGAGATTCCCGGGACCCGGCTCGACCTGGAACGAGCCATCGCGGCCCTGCCCGAGGGTGCTAGAGCGGTCGTGGTGCTCCGGGACGTCCAGGGATACAAGTACGAAGAGATCGCCCGGCTCCAGGGGGTGGCGTTGGGAACGGTCAAGGCCCAGATCCACCGGGCCCGGAAGCTGATGAGGGAGAGGTTGGAACGATGAACCCGCACATCGAAGAGGACAGACTCCAGGACTTCCGGGAGGGCCTTCTCTCCCCGGGGGAGGAAGAGGAGGTGCGGGCCCACCTGGACCGGTGCCCCCGGTGCCGTGAGGAGATGGAGAGCCTGGCGGGGCTTCTGGATGGCCTGGGCGCGCTCCCCCGGGAAGCCCGGCCCTCTCGGGACCTCTGGCCCCAGATTGCCTGGCGCATCGGGGCGTCGGAGGCGAGCGGGAAGACGGAGGCGGAGAGCCCTGCCGGCCGCCCCCGGGCTTCGTCTCTGGTGGGTCGACGCATCAGCGTGCATGGGTGGCAGCTCCTGGCGGCCAGCATCACGGTAGCCCTCCTCTCCGGAGGCGGGGTGTGGGTCTACCTATCCCGGGGGGCCGCGCCTTCGGGACCGGTAGCCCAGGCCCCGGCGGGCCTGGCGCAACCGGTGGCCTGGGACGATGCCTTCCGGGGCTACTCCGACGCCGCCTCCGATCTCGAAACCGTCCTGGAGCAGGGGAAGGATGTGCTGGACCCGGAAACCGTGAAGGTCCTGGAGGAGAGCCTTGCGGCCATCGACCAGGCCATTGCGGAATCCCGGGAGGCGCTGGACCGGGACCCGGGCAGCGTCGTCCTGAGGAGATGGTTGACCGACAACCTGAGGCGGAAGGTGGATCTCCTGCGCCACGCCGCCACCCTGGCATTCGCGAACACCTGAGGGGAGCGGAGAACGCCATGTTCACCAGCATCGTCGTGGGCGCCCTGAGCGCCGCGCTCCTGATCCAGCAGACCGACACCACCGTGGCCCTGGAAGGCGCGACCCGTCTGGACCTGGAGAGCCTCCGGGGGGAGGTGGTGATCCGGACCTGGGACCGGGACGCGGTCCAGATCAGGGCGGACCACCCCAGCTCCCGCTCCATCGACATCCGCCGGCGGGGGAGAACCCTCGGGATCGAGGTGGATGTGGAACGGGGCCTGGGGCTGGCAGGGGCCGTGGACTTCCAGCTCACCGTTCCGCGGGGGCTGGACCTGAGCCTGGAGGGGATGGCCCTGGAAGTGGACATCCAGGACACGGAGGGGCAGGTGGAGGTCAACACGATCCACGGCGGGATCCACGTGAGGGGAGGCCGGGGGAGCATCACCCTGGAGTCGGTGAACGGGGAGATCGTGGTGGAAGGGGCCCAGGGGAGCCTCGACGTGACCGGGGTGGCCGGGGGAGTCACCCTTCGCAACTGCTCCGGGAACATCGTAGTGGAGAGCGTGGGCGGCTCCCTGACCCTGGAGGGGATCACCTCCAGGGACGTGGAGGCCGGGACGGTGGGGGGAACCCTCCTCTACTCCGGGAGCATCGAGGACGGAGGGACGTACACCTTCGGCACGCATGGCGGGCAGATCCAGCTCTTCCTTCCCCCGGGAATCAACGCCCGGGTGGATGCCGTGACCCTGGCCGGGAACATCCGGGTGGACTATCCCGGCGCCCCCTCCGAACCCACGCGGGGCCGGGGGATCCCGGGGCTGAACGAGAAGGAGCTTTCCTTCGAGCTGGGGACGGGAAGCGCGCGGTTGGAGGTGGAGAGCTTCGGGGGAACGATCCTAATCCGGAGACATGGGAGCGGGGGCTGAGGGACTCCTTCCCGGGGGCCTCCCCGGGTCCGGGGTTCCCAGGAAGGAGACTCCCGGCCCGCCGGCGCAAGCTCTGCCGGCGGGCCGGGTTCTTTTCCTTTACTTCCCCTGCCGGGCGCCCGGCCCGGGTGCAACCCCCCGGCCGTCCGGCGTCAGGGAG
>JBFYZD010000067.1:0-5191 GCA_041309685.1 Gemmatimonadales bacterium
GCCGAGATGTCCCGGGAGAAGGGAGCCAGCACCACGGCGAGACCGCGGCCATCGGACCCGGCGGCGCGTCCCAACGTCTCGTGAAGGTCCGGGGGGAGAGCCTGAGGAGCCTGGGGGTCCAAGGGAAGGTGGGCCGCGGCCACCCGGCTCATCTGGGTCCGGGCGAGCCCGAGGGTGACCAGCCTCGCGCCCTTCCGGACTGCCCTCAGGAGCGAGAAGGCCACATGGGGATGGGTCACCGCCAGGTCCCCCTCCAGAAGCAGAATCCTGGGGCTATCCTCCAGCCGTGAGAGGGCGCGTCCCAGGTTCACGGGTGGCTCGTCCTTCCCCGGTCCCTGGAGGAGAGCCTGGTAGGGGGTGCGCAGGAATGCGTCCAGATTTCCGGTCATCAGCGCTCCCCGGGCAAGCCTCACCGCCAGGTAGCACTCCTCGTTCGTGCACCGGCCGGAGACCAGGACCCCGACCTTCTTTCCGGCGGTACGAAGGTCCTTGAGCTCCTTGGCCGCTCTGTCCCTGGCCTCGGCCCAGGAGACGGCGTGGGGCCCGTCGGTGCCCCGGAGGGCGGGATGGAGGAGACGGGGGCCCCAGCTCGCGGGCTCGTGGGCTCCCCAACCCCGGGCACACAGGCGGCCCTGGGAAACGGGATGGCTCAGGCTGGGGGAGGTCCCGGTGGTGTGGATGGAGTCGTGGAGAAGGGAGAGACCGCATCCGCAGCTACAGAAGGGGCAGATTGTGCGTACGCCGCCCCTGGAGAGGGAGCCTGATGCATACCCCACGCCACCCGAAACCATAGGTCACCCCCATGGCCTCTTCCCCGGGGCTGTCCCCTGAACTGCCACCACCCAGGCCGTTTCCTCTCACCGTACACGGCTCTCCCGGGAGGCGGTATCAGCACTTCTGCCTAGGGCAATAGGGGTAAACACCTACGAGGCCCCCCTTCGAGGTTGCCGAAGGGGGGCCTGCAGGTGGGACGTTGGGCCGAGTGCCGGAATCCAGGTCCGATACGGTTCGTTTTGGCGTAGTGCTGATCCGCATCAACCGCAACGTCTCAATCATCTGCCCAGGAGTATCGGCTGGTGATCGCCGGGACTTTAGCGCCGGACCCGAAACCCCCATGCAACCTTACGCCGCCGGGAGGCCACCTATTGGGTGAGGATCAAGCGGGGGATCCGGAAGCCTGGGTGATTCCCCCTGGACTCCCACGATCAGGGCGGCCCGGAAGGGCGCCCCCGAGAACCCAGGAGCCTATGGGCGAGGACCGAAGTGACCGGGAGCTGGCGGAGCGGGTGGTGGGGGAAGGGGACGAGGCCGCATTCCGGGCCCTCTACCGGAGGCACACGCCAGCCGTCTTCCAGTTCGCCCTCAGGCTGGTGGGGGGAAACGGTGCCGAGGCGGAGGACATCGTGCAGGAGACCTGGATGCGGGCGGCACGGAGCCTCGGGACCTTCCGGTGGGAATCGGCATTCCGCAGTTGGCTTACCGGCATCGCCCTGAACCGGGTCCGGGAGATGGCTCGCAAACGAGGACGTTCCCTGGTGGAGGTGGAAGGGGAGTGGGAGGGGTCGGTGGCAGGATTCGGCCCGGGGGGAGGCGGGCGGGATCCGGGCGATCGGATCGACCTGGAGCGCGCCCTGGAGCTCCTCCCCCCCGGGTTCCGGACGGTGCTGGTCCTTCACGACGTGGAGGGGTTCACGCACCAGGAGATCGGGCAGCGTCTGGGGATCACCGAAGGTACCTCCAAGAGCCAGCTTCACGGAGCCCGGAGGGCCATGCGCAGGCTTCTCACCCTGAACCTGGAGACGGCTTGAGATGAGCGGGGACGAGCGGGAAGTCGGGCAGGGGACGGACGGGCCGGACCTGAACCCGGAGGAGGAGATGGCCTTCCAGCGCCTCCCCCGGGAGGCGGAGCCCTCCCGGTTCCTGGAGGAGCGGATCGTGAGATCCCTGCGGGACGAGGGAATCCTGGGGGCAGCGGGTCGCCGGGAGGAGGTTGGGGCTGGCCGGGGGCGTGGACCCACCTGGGGACGTCCCTGGATGCTGGCGGCCTCCATGGCGGCCTCGGTGGTCCTCTTCGCTTCCGGCGTGATCCTGGGCCACCGCATGGCGTCCGATAGCACGGCCCAGGCGTTCCTGGCGGTCCGGGAGCAGGACGCCGGCCAGCTGGCCCTCACGATCCAGGAGGCCGGCACGGCCTATGTCTCCGCCCTGGTGGCGCTGGGGGATCTCGGGAGGGGGAAAGGGGGAGAGGGGGGAGGTGGGTCCGGGGCGGGAGAGGCCTCCGCCGCCCTTCTCCAGGGGAGCGAGGTGGCTCTCGGGTCGCTGTTCGCCGCCGCCTACGAGCTGGCCCGGCTGAACCCTGGCGATGCCGACGTCCAGCGGGTGCTTCAGATCCTGGAAGAGCGGAGGAACCGGGAGGAGGGGCGCCTCCCGGAGTCCAGGAACATGGTCATGGTGTGGTTCTGAAATCGCACAGGAAGGAGAGACGGTGATGAAGAGGATGCGGATGGGACTGGCGGTCCTGGCGGGCCTCGCCCCGGGAGCGCTGGTGGTTGGACCGGCCCAGGGTCAGGCGGGCGTTACGGTCCCGGTTCAGGAGTGCAGGGGTGGGGCCGTGCCCAAGGGCGATCTCGGCATCTCGGGGCTGGACTGCCGGGGGGATTGCTCCCTGACGCTGAACCAGAGCGGCCAGGAGGTGTCCTGGTCCTTCTCGGTGGAGCCCCGGGTCACCGGGGTGACCGGGGGGGGACCCGCGGACGGGATCCTCAGGCCCGGGGACGACCTGGTGGCCATCGACGAAATGCTGATCACCACGGCGGCCGGAGGGCGTCGCTACGCGAACATCGAGCCTGGGGAAACGGTCCGGATCCGGTATCGCAGGAACGGGCGCATGGCGGAGGAGGTCATCCAGGCCGGCTCCACCTGCTCGGGCCTGGCGATCCAGGGGGCCCCTGACGCCCCGGCGCCGGTCCTGGCCGGACGGCTGGCTCGGCCGCCCAGACCGGGCGAGCCTCCGGGGGCCGCTGCGGTGGGGGTGGCGCCCCGGGTCCTGACGACGAGGGGCGTGGCAGCGGTGGATCCGGTCCGGGGAGGGGCCCTGGGGGTGGAGGTCTCCGGTGCCCCGACCCTTGCCACCGTCTTCTCCGGCGGCTGGTTGGCCTCGGTGCCCAAGGGACGCCTCGGAATCGGTTTTCGCTGTAGCGAATGCGGCACGACCACCGACCCGGACACCGGGGAGAGCATCTGGTTCTTCACCGGGCCCATCGAGGTCACCGGGGTGACGGAGGGCGGGCCCGCGGACGAGGCCGGCATCCAGATCGGAGACCAGATCAAGGGCATCGGCGGCCATGCCCTGGAGACCGACGCCGGCGGCCGGGCCTTCTCCGGACTCTCAGCCGGTGAGCCCGCCCGCCTCACGGTGGTGAAGCGCAACGGAAGGGAGGTGGAGGTGCGGGTGGTCCCTGAGGACGAGCCTCCCCTCCTGGGCTCCGCGGTGGCCGCGGGACCGGTTCCGGAGGCTCCGGCGGCCAGGGCGGCTCCGGTCGCTCGGCCCCAGCCCCGGAGCCTCGGCCATGCCGTTCCGCCCCCGGTGGGCCTGCGCGCCGCCCCCGACGCCCCCGATGCCCCCGAGCCTCCCGCGGGTCTGCCGCTCCGGTACTCGGGCACTCTGGCGGGGGTGGAGGTGGAGGTCAGGGGGAGGCCGGTGACGGTCTCGGAGCTCGGCGGGGCCCGGACCATCCTCATCAACGCCGACGGACTCTGGATCCGGATCCGGATCCCACCCGGGGGCGGGGATCTCCCTGGGGAGGCCGCCGGCAGGTAGGGAGGGGTCGGCTGCCCACGCTTCGGGTGGCGGCGGGGCGGGGAGCCGTCCCGCCGCCTCCGCGATGGGCCCGAAGTGGAACCGCCCCCTTCGGGGGAGGGGACAACCACGCGGGGGCGCTGTACTATCCAACGGGTGACTCTGCTTCCCCACCCGAGATGATGAGCCGACCATGAGCCTCGCCTCCGCGCCCTCCCGCATCTGCCTCCTCTCGACCTTCCTTGTCGCCGGGCTCCCCCTCGCGGCTCCGCTCGGATGCGGCCCGGGGGAGGCTCCGGGACCCCGGGTGGAGGTGAAGGACTCCGCCGGCATCGCCCTCGTACTGAACACGGGAGAGGCGGGTCCCGACGGCGGCGGATGGAGCCTCACGCCGGAGCCTCTCCTCTCCATCGGGACCTTCCAGGGAGACTCCCTCCACCAGCTCTACCAGGTCGAGGGGGCCGCCAGGCTTGCCGACGGTGGGGTGGCGGTGGCCAACGCCGGCTCCGGGGAGATTCGAATCTACGGGCCCGACGGGAGGTTCGTGGCGGCCCACGGCCGGAAGGGGGAGGGCCCCGGGGAGTTCCAGCAACTGGCTTTGGCCGGCAAGCTGGGTGGGGACACCCTGGTGGTGGTGGACAACCAGCTGCTCCGCGTCTCCCTGTTCCAGGCCCGGGAGGGCTTCCTCACCTCGGCCCGGATCAGCGAGGAGCTGGGGGGAGGCGTCTACCCCCGGGGGATGTTCCAGAACCGGACCATCGTGCTGGGGGGGGGATTCTACTGGAGCAGCGACTCCGGGGATCAGCTCGCAAACGGGTACACCCGGCGCGATACCAGCTACCGGTCCTGTTCCCTGGGCGGGGAGCTGGCGACGGACTTCGGCGCCTTCCCGGGCTCGGAGTTCTTCATGCAGGTGAGGAACGAGGGAGGGAGCGTCTCCATGGCCGCCCGGCTGATCCCCTTCGGAAAGTACGCCATGCAGGCGGTGGGGCCCCGGCACCTCTACCTCGCCTCCGGAGACGCCTGGGAGATCCGGGCCCTTTCCTCCTCGGGCCGGCTGGAGCGGGTCATCCGCTGGAACAGGGCGCCCACCCCGGTCTCCCCCGCCGACCTGGAGGCGTATGTGGAGGCGAGGGTGGCCGAAGCCTCCGATCCCTCCGAAGCCCAGGGCATCCGGCAGAGCCTGGAGGGGCTGCCCCTCCCCGATCTCATGCCGGCCTTTGCCAGCCTGGAGGCCGACGCCCTGGGGTACCTGTGGGTCGAGCGGTACCGGAGGCCCGGAGACGACACCCCCGTCTATGACATCCTGGATCCCGAGGGAGGGGTCGTGGGGTGGGTGGCGCTTCCCGAGTCCATGCAGGTCCTGGAGATCGGTCCGGACTACCTCCTTGG
>JBFYZD010000068.1:0-2553 GCA_041309685.1 Gemmatimonadales bacterium
CTCATGGCGCACCCCCTCCCGTCCCCTCCACCTGCTCCAGCTCGACGACGTGCTCCGAGAGGGAGGACCGGAGGACGTTGTCGCCTCCCGCCACCTGCACCACCGTCACCTCGGGCTTCTTCGCGACGTCGTTCGTGGCCACCCTGAAGCGGATCCGCCCCGGCTCCTCCAGCACGATGACCACGTCGGAGAAGTCCCCATGGTGCTGGTAGAAGGCCTCCCCTCCCTCGCACGTCACCTCCCCCAGCCCCGCGCCCCCCACCAGCCGGAACAGGGCGGCGCCCTCCAGGTCGTGGGGGGAGATGAGCTCCATGTCCAGGTATCCGGGGCCTTCCGGGCCCGACGGCCCCAGGAGGTCGCAGGCGGCCAGGGGCGAGAGGAGGAGGCACAGGGCGAGGGCCCGGGGAGGGAAGGGTGGCGTTCGCATGGGGACGTTCCAGCCTTTGAAGAAGCCGCCTCACGATCCGGACACAATCTCGCGGCGGGGTCCCGGAGGGGAAAGCCGGGGGAGGACCGGGACCGTTCGCCCCGCCGTTCGCCCCGCCCTTGTCGTTCGCCCCGCCTCATTGTCAGAGCGGCCCACCAATCCTATCCTGCCAGGGGAAGTGGGCCCGGCCCCGACCTCGCCAGGACAGCCCACCCCAAGGGTACCGCCATCCCAACCTCTGGAAGGATCGGAGGATCCATGAGGAAGTACGCCTCCAGGCTGACCGCCTTTCTGCTGGCCCTCGCCGCCGTTTTCTCCTCCCTCACTCCCCTGCGCGCCCAGGACGACGCCGTGGTCCGCAGGATCATCGAGCTGGGCACCCACGACAACCAGGTCATGACCTGGGCCGACATCGCCACCAACCGCTTCGGAGGCCGCCTCACGGGCTCCGACGCCTATGAGAACGCCACCGCCTGGGCCCTGTGGCAGTTCCGGCAGTGGGGAATCCACGCCGAGCTCCACGAGGTGGGGGAGGTTCCGGTCGGGTTCAACCGGGGCCCCTGGTTCGGGCACATGGTCGCTCCCGTGGAGAGGTCCCTCTACTTCGGGACCCCCTCCTTCACCGCCGGCACGAAGGGGCTCCAGAGGGGACGGGTGGCCATCCTCAAGGCGGATCCCTTCTCCATCAACGGAAGGAACCCCTCCCCCCAGGAGGTGGAACGGAAGCGGGCCGCCGTGGCGGAGGCCATCGCGGAGGTCAGGGCGAACCCCGGCGCCTTCGACGGGGCCTGGGTGCTCATCGCCGGGACCAGCACGGGGTTCGGCCGGGACGGACGCCGGAGCACCCCGGAGTATTCCGATTCGGAGCTCATGCCCCCCCTGACCCAAGCGCTCCTGGACGCCGGGGCGCTGGGCACCGTGCAGCGCTCCACCGTGCCCATGCGGATCCTGGACGGCCACGCGGACTCCTGGGACGAGCTCCCGGAGCTCCCGGACATCAAGCTCCAGGACGCCCAGCACGACGAGATCCGGGCCATGGTGGAGGCGGGTGAGGTGGTGGAGCTGGAGTTCGACATCCGCAACTGGTTCAAGATGGGGCCGGTGAAGTACCACAACGTGGTGGCCGTCATCCCCGGCACCACCTACCCCGACGAGTACGTGATCCTGGGCGGACACTTCGACTCCTTCGACGGGGGCACCGGCGCCGTGGACGACGGGTCGGGGTTCTCCCCGGGGGTGGAGGCGCTGCGCCTCATCAAGGCCGCCGGCGCCGCCCCCAAGCGCTCCATCGCCATGATCCTCTTCGCCGCCGAGGAGAACGGCCTGGTCGGATCCCAGGCCTGGGTGAGGGACCACCCGGAGCTCCACGAGAAGATCGTGGCCATGATCAACCGGGACGGAAGCCCCAGCGCCATCACCGGGGCCACGGTTCCCGGAGGATGGTTCGCCGACATGGAGGCGATCGCGGCCCCACTGGCCAACCTGAACCCCCGATGGCCCTTCACCCTGGTCCGGAACGACTATCCCAGCGTGAAGCCCGACCGGCCCGGGGGCTCGGACCACGCCTCCTTCTCCATGGTGGGGGTACCGCTCCTGAGCTTCCGGACCGAAACGGACTACGTCTACAACCGGGCCTGGCACACCCTGTTCGACATCTACAGCGAGCTGGTCCCCTACATGGACCACCAGAAGCACTCGGCGCTGGTCACCGCCGTGGTGGCCTACGGGATCGCCAACCTGGACCGGCCCCTCACCCGGGAAGGCGTGTACCTCCCCGACGGGCTCTACGCCGACATCACGACCGCCTCCGGGGCCCGGGTCATGGCCTCCCTGGACTTCCGGAGCGCCCCCCTCCAGGTGGCCAACTTCGTGCGCATCGCCGAGGGGAACGGAGCTCAGCCGCCGGCCGCCGGAGGGCCTCCGGGAGGTCCGGGGGGCCGGGCAGCGCCGGTGGGGAGCATCCGGGAGGTGGCCGGCGGGGTGGTGAGAGGGGTGGTGGAGTCCGACGCGCAACGGTCGGTGGCCGTCGCCGATCTCCCCCTCACGCCCAACCCCGCCGTCAAGCACGACGCCGCCGGGGTCCTGGGGCTGGCGGGCCCCAACGCCTTCTACCTGACGCTGGGTCC
>JBFYZD010000069.1:0-6303 GCA_041309685.1 Gemmatimonadales bacterium
CCCCTCCAGGGCCGAGAAGATGGCCACGTTGCCGCCGATGGCCACGGCGATGGTCAGGATCAGGAGCAGGGAGAAGCCCGGATACCGGACGAGCTGCCGGAGGGCGTGCTTCATGTCGCGAACGATGGCATCCATGGTGTCCTCTCCCGCGCTCCTCTCCCGGTCTTCACCCCTGTCCCCTCCCATAGGCGCGGGCTGTAGAGGTTGGACGCTCCCGTCGGGGGAAAGGTTCGGGGGGGTGTGGGTGAGGATGCCCAGGACCGACCCCGTGGCGGTGCCAGGTCGCATCGGCTATGCCGCAGGGCGGCGACCTCCCCGGCCCCGAAACCTCCCTCGCTATTCCACCGTATGGAATAGCGAGCGCTGCGCGACGGACGGCGCCGGGAGAAAGGGAGAAGGCAGCATCGTGAGCAAGGAAACCAATCCGGGCGACCACCTTCCGCTGGCGCCCCACGTCTTCCAGATCCTTCTCTCCCTCCTGGACGGAGAGATGCACGGGTATTCCATCCTCAAGGACATCGCCCGCCGCACGGGCGGCGAGATGACGCTGGGGACGAGCACGCTCTACGCCGCGCTCCGCCGCATGGTGGAGAGCGGGCTACTGGCGGAAGTCGAGACGCCTCGCGGCGCGGAGTCGGGCGGGCCGCAGCGCCAGTATTACGGCCTCACCCCGGGGGGACGGGCGGTGGCGCGGGCCGAGGCGCTGCGCATCCGGCGCCTGGACCGGATGGTGGCGGAGAGCTCCCTCTTCGACGCCCTGGGGCGCGCGGCCGGCCAGGAGGAGGGGTCATGAGCGGGCTCGCGCCGAAGGGAGCCGGCACCCGAACCGGGGGGGCACCCTTCCTGCCGCGACTCTACGGCGCGCTCCTGCGCCGACTCGCCCCCTCGCTGGGAGAGCGCTCGTGCGCCGAGGCGGCGGGGACCTTCGGGGCGCTCTGGCGCGAGGCGAAAGGGGAAGGGGTGGCGTCCCGGGCCGCCTTCCTGGCCCGGGAGGCGCGCGCCCTCCTTGCTACGGCCCGGGAGGAGAGGGAAGACCGGGCGCGGCGGCGGGGAGCCGCGGGCACCGGCTCGCCTCCGGGGCCGCCGGAGCGCCCTCAGGGCGGGCGCCTCGCCACCGCTGCGGCGGATTACCTGCGCTGGGAGCTGCGCCTGGCGCTGCGCAACCTGGCCCGCTCCCCGGGGTTCGTGGCCGTCTCCCTCCTCTCCCTCACCTTCGGGATCGGGGGCTCCACCCTCCTCTTCACGCTCGCCAACGCCGTCCTCTTCCGCCCCCCGGCCCACGTCGCCGATCCCGACGCCCTGGTCCACATCGTGTCCACCCACCGCGGGCGGGGCCACGGGCCCGCCTCCTACCCGGACTTCGAGGACTATCGGGCAGGGCTGGCATCCGTGGAGGACCTGGTGGCCTTCCGCAACGCCAACGCCGTGGTCGCCACCACCTCCGACGACTCGCGCATCCTGCGCGGGCTCGAGGTGTCGGAGAACTGGTTCGACCTCCTGGGGATCCCCCTGGCGCGCGGCAGGGGCTTTCTGCCCGAGGACGTGGACGCCGGAGGAGCAGTGGCCGTGATCGGCTGGGCGCTCTGGCACGGGGACTACGGCGGCGACCCGGGCATCCTGGGCCGCACCCTCCGCGTGGACGGAAAGCTCCACACCATCGTGGGGGTGGGGCCGCGGGGAATGACGGGGCTCGACGACCCGTCCGTCCTGGAGGTGGCCGTGCCGGTCATGGAGGCGCGCGAGGAGCGCGGGCACCAGTCCCTGAGGGTGGTGGCTCGCCTCCGGGAGGGGGCGAGCCTCCCGCAGCTCCAGTCGGAGCTGGACGCTTTGGCGGCGCACATGGTGGAGGAGCATCCCGACTCCTGGGACCACTACGGTGACGATCCCCGTGGTCTGAAAGCGCTCACGCCCCTCCAGGCGCGCATGCCGGAGGGGGTTCCTCTCGCGGCCATCGCCGGAGCCTTCCTGGCCGTGGTCGCCCTCCTCCTTCTCATCGCCTGCTCCAACGTCGCCAACCTCCTCCTCTCACGAGGCCTGAGCCGCCGCACCGAGGTGGCCGTGCGCAGCGCCATCGGCGCGCCCCGGCGGCGCCTCCTGGTGCAGTTCCTCACCGAGAACCTCCTCCTCTTCGGCGCCGCCGGCGGGTTGGGGCTCTTCCTGGCGTGGGCTCTCACCCGGGTGGCGCTCTCGGGCTGGCCGGGGCTCGCCGTCCCGGGGATCAACCTGGCGGTGGACCCGCGCGTGGCGGCCTTCGCGCTGGGGCTCAGCCTCCTGACCGGGCTGACCTTCGGGCTCCTGCCTGCCTTGCAGGCATCCCGAGCCGACCTGGTGCCTGCCCTGAAGGGCTCCACGGAGGGGAGGCGCGTCCGCCGCTCGAGCCTGCGCAGCCTCCTGGTAGGAGCCCAGGTGGGCGGCTCGCTGGTCATGGTTCTGGTGACGCTCCTGCTGGTGCAGGGGCTCTCCCACGCCCGCACCGTCGATCCGGGCTTCGAGCCCCGGGGGGTGGCGATCCTGTCGGTGGACCTCTCTCACGGGGGATACGGGGAGGCGGAGGGGCGGAGCCTGCTGGCCGCTCTGGCCGAGCGCCTGGGGAGCGTCCCCGGCGTGGAGAGGGTGGCGCTGGGCACCTTCATCCCCCTCCAGGGAGGGGGGACGTACTACGGGGGGCTGGAGCCGGAGGGGTACGAGGCCGGCCCCGGGGAGCACGTGCAGGCCGCCTTCGCCGCGGCGAGCCCGGGCTACCTGGACGTGGTGGGGATGCGCCTGGCGCGGGGGCGGGATTTCGGGGCCGAGGACGAGGCGGGCGGCGTGCCCGTGGCGCTTGTGAACCAGGCCTTCGTCGAACGCTACTGGCCCGGCCGGGACGGGGTGGGCCAGCGCATCGGGATGAGCGGGGGCGAGCGCAGCGTGACGGTGGTGGGGGTGGTGAAGGACTTCCTCTACGGCTCCGTGGGGGAGGATCCCCGGCCCCACCTCTGGCTCCCCTTTGCCCAGGCGTACCAGAGCGCGGTGATCGTCCACGTCCGCGCCTCCGGGGATCCCCGCGTGCTCCTGCCCCTCCTGCGGCGGGAGCTCCAGGCGCTCGACCCCGAGCTTCCCGTCCAGCGCGTGGACCTCATGGAGAACGTCACGGCCAACGCCACGGCCCCGCAGAGGATCCTGTCCAGGGTCCTGGGGGTGACGGGGGTGCTGGCCATGGCGCTCGCCATGCTCGGGATCTACGGCGTCATCGGCTACTCGGTGAGCCGGCGAACCCGGGAGGTGGGGCTGCGCATCGCGCTGGGGGCCCACCCCGGCACCGTCGTGGGGATGGTGGTGCGGGAGGGCGTGGCCCTCTCCCTGGTGGGGGTGATCCCGGGGCTGCTCCTGGGTACGGGTGCGGCCTTCCTCATGCGCTCCATCCTGATGGGGATCAGCCCGGTCAGCCCCCTCGCCATGGCCGGCGGGGTGGGGCTGCTGGTGGCCGCGGCAGCCACCGCCTCCCTGCTCCCCGCGCTGCGGGCCGCCCGCGCCGATCCCATGGAGAGCCTGCGCGTGGAGTAGGGGCGGGTGAGCCCGCCGGGTCTCCCGCCCGGGGTTACTCCTCCCCTCCCGACACCCGGTTGAACACCACCTCCCCGCCGATCACCGTCATGTCCGGCTTGATCTTCCAGATCTCCTCCGCCGGGATGGTCATGTAGTCCACGGGGATCACCACGAAATCCGCCAGCTTCCCCACCTCGATGGAGCCCAGGATGTCTTCGGCGAACATGGCGTAGGCGCTCTCGATGGTGGCCCCCCGCAGGGCCTCCTCCCGGGTCATGGCCTGCTCGGGGATCCATCCGCCCGGGGGGTTGTTGTCCCGGTCCTGGCGGGTGACGGCGGCGTGGAGGGTGTAGAACGGATTGTAGGGCGACACCGAGTAGTCCGTTCCCGTGGGAACGTGGACCCCCAGGTCGATGAGGTCGCTCCAGATGTAGGCGCGTTTCAGGCGCTCGGGCCCGATGCGCGCCTCGGCGAAGTTCATGTCCTCGGTGGCGTGGAGCGGCTGCATGGCGGCGATGATGTTCAGCTCCTTCAGCCGGGGGATGTCTTCCGGGATGAAGACCTGGGCGTGCTCCAGGGACATGCGGGCGTCCTCGCCGCGGGTTCCCGTGGCCTCCATGGCCCGCTGGAAGGCGTTGATGGCCGCGTGGTTGGCCCCGTCTCCGATGCAGTGCACCCTCAGATTGAAGCCCATGGGCAGGAGCTCGGTACCCAGGGCCGCCAGCTCGTCCTCGGTTCTCCTGGGCTCCCCCCGGTATCCCGGATAGTCGCTGTAGTCTTCCATGAAGAGTGCGCCCCGGGAGCCAAGGGCCCCGTCGGCGAACTCCTTCACGGAGCGCACGAAGAACCTGTTCTCGTAGTTCAGGGGCTCACCCAGCCTCCGGGCGGCGCTGGGGTGCACCATCTCGTTGATGCGGATCCTGAGGAGGCCCACCTCGTAGAGCTTGAGGCGCCGCTGGACCTCCTCGTAGTCCGTCATGCTGGCGCCGTGGATGGTGGTGAGTCCGCTGGCGATGGCGAGCTGCGTGCCCTCCACCAGGTTCCGGCTCTGCTCGAAGTCCGTGAGGGGGGGGAGGGGGGGGATCAGGCGGGTCAGTTGGGGCGGGGCCCGCTCCACGAACTCACCCGTGGGCTCGCCGCTCTCGTCCTTCTTGATGTGGCCCCCCTCGGGATCAGGCGTGTCCCGGGTGATGCCCGCCAGCACCAGGGCCTTGCTGTTGGCCCCGCTCCCATGGGTGTAGCGGGTGATATAGACGGGGTTGTGCGGGGCCACGGCGTCCAGGAGCTCCTTGCGGAACACGGGCGGGTCCCAGACGTCGGACATCCAACCGCTCAGGACGATCCAGCGGGGCTCGGGACCCGGGCGCATCCCCTCCCCCGTGGCCAGGGCGTGCCGGATGACCTCCTGCATCCTCTCGACCGAAGCCCACTCGCCGATGCCGGTGCGAATGTCCGGCACCTGGGGATAGAGCTCCCGCTCGCCGTAGCGGATGTGGACGTGGGAATCATGGAGGCCGGGGATGACCGTCTTCCCTCGCAGATCCACCACCAGGGTCTTGGGCCCGATGTGGGCACGCACGCCCTCCCCGTCGCCCACGTAGATGAAACGGCCGTCCAGGACGGCCATGGAGGTGGCCGTGCTGAAGGCAGGATCCACGGTGTAGATGTTCCCGTTGACCCAGGCCCGATCGGCAATCTGGGCGCGGGAGGCTCCCGGCAGGGCAAGGAGTAGGGAAAGGACCAGCACACCCACGAACCCCAAGGCGAGGTTCCGCTTCCGGTCGTTCATCGTCGTCGCTCCTGTTGGGCTCCGGATGTGGGACAGATAAGGGAGGTGGGGGGGAGGGGCAAGGAGGGTGGCCCCCCGGGGGCCGGAGGGCCGCGAGCCGCGCGGCGGCCGTCAGTCCACGATGAAGAGGACCGCTCCCGTCTCGCTCCTCGAGCGGTGCGGCGTGGCGCCGTCGGCCACCTGGTAGCTCATCCCCGGGCGGAGCACGAAGGTCCGCCCATCCTCCAACTCGGTGTGCAGCTCCCCCTCCAGGCAAAGGAGGATGTGCCCCTTGGAGCACCAGTGATCGGCCAGGTACCCCGGGGAGTACTCCACCATGCGCACGCGGATCTCCCCGCACTGGCGCGTGCGCCAGGTGGCGGTGCCGCGCTCTCCGGCGTGCTCGGTGGGCTCCACCTCCGACCAGGTGGTGACCTGGAAGGGGATGTCCTTCATGTGCATGGTTGGCTCCCCTGTGGATCGGGTCCGAAGTGCCCCCCGCTACCGCTCCGGGCGGACCAGGTGCTCCAGCACGGCCGCGGCGAAGCGCGCGGTGACCGTGGTGGGCCCGACGCCCATCTCCAGCCCCACCCCGATGGCCTCCACCACCTGCGCCTCGTCGGCGCCGGCCCGGATGGCTTCCCGGATGTGCCACTCCAGACACGATTCGCAGTCGTTCACGATGGAGATCCCGATGGCGATGAGCTCCTTCTCCCTCTTGCTCAACGCTCCTTCCTTGAAGGTCACGGCCTCCAGCTCGACGAACTTCCGGTAGACCTCGGAACGCTCCATGTAGTAGTTGTGACCGAACTGCCGCATCTTGCGGATATGGTCTATGCGATCGGATTCAGGGTTGTCCATGTTCGTTCCACTCGCTGGCGTTGGGTTCAGCTGCCCCCACCCGTTCCGGCCACGGCGCCGGTGAGCGCCCGCGACGAGACCCAGTAGACGTCCTGTCCCAGACCGTCGTCGGGACTCGGGCGGGAGAAGAAGACGTACTCCCCGTCGGG
>JBFYZD010000070.1:0-10170 GCA_041309685.1 Gemmatimonadales bacterium
AGGGCAGCGACGAACCCCAGGACGTAGAGGCCCAGCAGGGCCGCAGCCCGGCTCCCCAGGAAGGGGCCCAGAAGGGGACGACTGGGCAGGAACGCAGCGATGACCAGGGTATAGACCGGCAGGCGGGCCGCACACGTCATGAACGGCGCGATAAGGATGGTCGCCAGCCGATCCCGTTTGTTCTCGATGGTCCGGGTGGCCATGATGGCCGGCACCGCACAGGCGTACGCTGACAGGAGGGGGATGAACGACTTCCCCTGGAGCCCCACCTTGGCCATGGTCCGGTCCGCGATGAGGGCGGCCCGGGCCAGGTACCCCGAGTCCTCCAGAACCCCTATGAAGAGGAAGAGGAGGAGGATCTGGGGGAGGAAGACCAGGACCGACCCCACCCCCCCCCAGACCCCTTCCACCAGAAGACTCTTCGCCGGCGATGGGGGCATGGCCCCCTCCAACCACGCCCCGGAGGCCGTGATCATCCACTCCACGGCGTCCATGAAGGGAATGGCGGCGTAGAAGATCGTCTGGAACACCGCCACCACCACCCCCGTGAAGACCAGAGGGCCCAGCCAGCGATGGAGGAAGACCGCGTCCAGCCGGCGGGTCCACACCGGGGCCACGGGTGCGCGATAGGCGGAGCCGGCAGCGATCTGGCCCGCCCACTGCCGGCAGGAGGGAGGACTCTGGAGCACGGGGAGGGACACCGGGGCAGGAGCCCGGAAAGTGCTTTCCAGAAAACGGTGGATCCCCTCCAGACCTTCTCCCCTGGTGGCGCTCACCAACACCACCGGGGCCCCAAGCCGCTGGGAAAGAACGTCCGCATCCACCTCCCCCCCACGGCTGCGGAGCTCGTCGGCCATGTTCAACACCACCAGAATCGGCTTCTCCAGAGCCAGCATGGGGGCCGCCAGGACCAGGTGCCGGCCCAGGTTGGTGGAATCGAGGACCAGGAGGACCGCATCCGGAACGCAGACCTCCGGCATCCTTCCCCGGAGCAGGTCGTCGGTGATCCGCTCGTCCTCGGATCGGGGGTTCATGCTGTAGGTGCCCGGAAGATCCAGGAGCTCCAGAACCTTCCCGCTGGAGAGGCGAACGGAGCCGTGGTGGCGTTCCACCGTGACGCCGGGGAAGTTGGCGGTCTTCTGCCTGAGCCCCGTGAGGCGGTTGAAGAGGGTGGACTTGCCGCAATTCGGAGGCCCCACCAGGGCCACCGTCGCCGCCGGAGACCCCAGGGGAGGTCCGGCGATGGGAAGATCTTGAAGGGCGGGAGCCCTCGGGGAGGCGGGGCTCATACCGGCAGCTTGAGGATCAGATGCTGCGCGGTCTCGTTCCGAAGGGCAATCTCACTTCCGTCCACCCGAAAGACCCGGGGGTCACCACCGGGGGCGGCCCGACCGGCCACGACGGTGGTTCCGGGGAGGAAGCCCACCTCCATGAGGCGAAGGGCCACATCCTCGGGCAGGTCCAGGACGTCCAGGACCCCGGCTTCCCCCTCGGGAAGCTCCGCCAGCGACAACGGCGGACCCCGGCGCCGGCGCCGGTGGCGTCCGCGTCTACTCTTACCCTTGAGCCAACCCCAATCCCGCATGGATTCCCATAGCTAGTTGAGAACGAGTTTCAAGCACATCCATAATCAAGGAAGTTGCCGAAGGGGTCAAGGAAGGAGAAGAAACCCTGTGCAGGAACATCGGCCTGCTTTTACCTTTGATGGGGTGCTCCCTTCCGGACGTCGCGGGAGGGGGCGGTTCTGTCTTGTCCGGAATCGGCGAAGGGGATGCATTCGGAGGACGAGGAAGCACCGGCGCAGAAAGCCGAGGAGAGAGCATCGCTGAAGCTGAGCTCCGAGATGGAGCGGGCGTCGGCCATCGCATCGGTCCTCAGGCATCAGGCGGAGCGGAAAGAAGCCCAGGAAGCCGTGAAGCCCGTGGGGAAGAAGCCACTTCTTCCCCAGCTCTCGGCGTTGGCCCTCTCGACCGCCGCCGCCGTATACGTCTGGTTCGGGTCTCCCGGGTGGCTTGGCCCGGCCCTCCCCCCCCTCCCCCCCCTGGAGGTTGAAGGAGCCCACGTGGCGACGGCCGTGTACCTCCAGACCCAACGGATCGAGGGCTACCGGGCCCGTAACGGCCGCCTGCCCGCCTTCCTGGAGGAGGCCGGCCCTGGGGTCCCGGGTGTTCGTTACGCTCGCCTCGATGCCAGGACCTACCGGGTCCAGGGGCAGGACCGGCGGGTGGCGGTGACCTACACATCCGGGGAGCCCATGGACTCCCTGGTGGCTGCCGTGGCGAGGGTTCTCTCCAGAGGGGACCAATGAGCCGGCCCCGCGATCTCCTGGAGCGGGCGGGCTTCACTATGATCGAGGTCCTGACGGTCCTCATGATCACCAGCGTGGTGGTCCGGATCGGAATCCCCAACTATCAGGGTGTTCTCTCCAGGACTGAGGCGGTCCGGGCGGCCGGTGACCTCCGGGTGGTCCAGGAGGCTCTCGAGGCCTTTCGATCGGACCACCAGGACTGGCCCCGGGATTCCGGGCCCGGCCAGGTCCCCCCGGAGCTCGTTCCCCACCTTCAGGACGGCTTCTCCTTCAACCGAGGGCGGTACCGGCTGGATTTCCAGAGCTGGGAGATCCCCGACGGTCTTCCCTCCCGCCCCGGGGCCAGGGCACTGCTGGGCCTCTCCATCATCACAGAGGATCCCCTTCTGGGAGCAGCCCTGGAGGAGATCCTGGGTACCGAGTTTCCCCACTTCACCCTGGCCGGCAACTACACTTTCGTCCTGGACACCCGGTAGGACCCTCCCGATCACGCCTTTCCGCCCCTCCAACTTCCCTCCCCGGGGCGCCTCCAGGATTCCAATCCCCGGGCCCGCCTATGGCCAACGGGAACTTCCCTCCCCATTCTCCTCCAGCGGTCACACCCTTGCTTCCTACCTGAGAGGACCACCATGGATCTGGCTCGCTTTCCCCGACGCCGATACACCGAGGGACACACCCCTCTGGAGCACCTGCCCCACCTCACCCGGTACATGGACGGCCCCCACATCTTCATCAAGCGGGATGATCTCCTGGGGCTGTCGGCCGGGGGGAACAAGACCCGCAAGTTGGAGTTCCTGGTGGCCGACGCCCTCCGCCAGGGCGCGGACACGCTTATCACGGTGGGGGCGGTTCAGTCGAACCACTGCCGGCTTACCCTGGGTGCTGCGGTCAAGGAAGGCATGAAGTGCCGGCTGGTCCTGGAGCAGCGGGTGCCCAACTCCTACCACCCCGATGCCAGCGGCAACAACTTCCTCTTCCGGCTCCTGGGAGTGGAGAAGGTCACGGTGGTGGACCTGGGGGCGAACCTGGGAGCCGCCATGCAGGCCGAGGCGGACGAGCTCGCCGCCCAGGGGCGGAAGGGCTACATCATCCCCGGGGGCGGATCCAATCCTCTCGGGGCCCTGGGGTATGCATCCTGCGCCCAGGAGATCCTGGCCCAGGCCTTCGAAAGAGGAATCCAGTTCGACCACCTGGTGTGCGCCAGCGGAAGTGGCGGAACCCACGCCGGGCTCCTGGTGGGGATCGGTGCCATGAGCAGCAGGATCCCGATCACGGGAATCAGCGTTCGCCGCCCCGTGGCGGAGCAGGAAGCCCTCATCGGCGGGCTGGCGGCCCAGACCCGGAAGTTCCTGGGGCTCGCGGAGGAGGCCGAGCCCGGAGAGCTGAAGATCTTCGACGACTACGTCGGCCCCGGCTACTCCCTCCCCACCCCGGAGATGGCCGAGGCCGTGCGGCTCTTCGCCCGGACGGAAGGGATCCTCCTCGACCCGGTCTACACGGGAAAGGCCGCCGCCGGCCTGCTGGACCTGATTGCCAGCGGGCACTTCAAGAAGGGGCAGAAAGTCCTCTTCCTTCACACCGGGGGCGCCCCGGGACTCTACGCCTACCAGGACGTGGTCCTGGCGGAGTAGGTGCCGGGCTGATCCAGCTCTTCGTCCGCCCTCAGGAGGGTCCGGAGCAGGACGTTCACTCCCGCCTCGACGTCGTCGGGGCGGGAGTATTCGTCCGGGTGATGGCTCAACCCCCCCACGCTGGGGATGAAGATCATCCCCACCGGGGCGAAGAGGGCCACCGCCTGGGCATCGTGGCCCGCCCCGCTGGGCAGACGCATGGAAGCCAGTCCCAGCCCTTCCGCAGCCGCCTCCACCCACCTCCGGAAGCGCTCGTCTGTGGGGGCCGCCGCACTCGAGTAGGACTCCGCCAGGGTAATGGGCGTGCCGTGGGTGGCCTCGATGGCGTCCGCCCCCAGGCGGACCCGGTGGAAGACCTCCTGGATCCGCTCCATGGAGAGGGCCCGGATCTCCACGCTCAGGGCCACCTCCCCGGGGATCACGTTGGGGGCACCGGGAAACGCCTGGATCCACCCCACGGTGGCCACCTGGCTTCCGGGGAGGGAGGTGGCCGCCCGGTTCACCGCCTGGACCAGCTCCGCCGCCGCCAGGAGGGCATCCCTGCGCTGGTCCATGGGGGTGGTCCCGGCATGGTTGGCCGCGCCCCGGACGGTGGCGTTCCACCGCTTGATCCCCACGATCCCTTCCACCACCCCGATGGGGATCGCCTCGGCTTCCAGCACGCCCCCCTGCTCCACATGGAGCTCCAGGAAACCCGCCGCCGAACCCCGCTCCCGCCGGGCCCTGTCGAGCGCCTCCGGGTTACCCCCCAGGCGGCGGATACCTTCTCCGATAGTGAATCCGCTGGCCGTCTCCAGCGCCAATTCCTCAGGCCGGAATTCCCCGGACATGATCCGGCTCCCGGTCTTCCCCCCCTCCTCGTTCACGAAGACCACCACCTCCAGGGGGTGCCGGGTGACCACCCCCGCCTCCGCCAGGGTCCGGGCAACCTCGATGGCTCCCAGGGATCCCAGCGAGCCATCGTAGTTCCCCCCTGCGGGCACCGAATCGATGTGGGAGCCCAGCATCAGGGGAGGGAGGGATTCCCGCCCGGGTCGTCGGGCCAGGAGGTTCCCGGCCTCGTCCACCTCCACCTCCAGCCCCGCCTCCCGCATGAGGGACCGGACGTGGGCCCGTCCCTCCCGGTCCGCATCGCTGAAGGCTATCCGGTCCACCCCCCCGTCGGGACGCCGCCCGATGCGGGAGAGCTCCTCCAGCCACCGGCCCAGACGGGAGCCATCGATCCGGGGCGGCTCCCGGGACTGCGGGAGAAGGGGGGCGTCCTCCTCCCTGAGCGGTCCGTGCCGTCCGTCACGCGGCCACGACCCCCCTTCCCCGGGGAGGATGCCAGGGCTCAGAGCCGAGGCCCCGAGGGCCCCCAGGAATGCTCTGGAGAAACGCCTGCGATCCATGGCCCTGCTCCCTTCCCAGGGGTTCGCGGAGTCCACCATCTCAGGAAGGACGCCTCGGTCCGGTCCCCTCCCACACCCGAAAAGCCCGGTCCTCCCCCAAGGCCGTGACCGACCGGAAGGCCTCCCGGAACACCCCCTCCAGCCCCATGCGGCGCTGAGCCACCAGCACCAGGCGCCCGCCAGGGGTGAGCACCTCCGGCGCCCCCAGGACCAGGGCGGTGATCATGCTCGGATCCTCCACCTTCCCCCGGTGGAAGGGAGGGTTGGAGACGATGGCGTCCCAGGGACCCTCCTCCCGGGGAGGGAGGCCGTCCCGCAGCAGGAACCGGGCACCTGGAACGTTCTCCCGGGCAGATTCCAGAGCCACGGCGTCCACGTCCAGAAGATCCAGCCGGATCCCCTCCTCCCGCTCCCGCAACCACCCCCCCACCACCCCCGAGCCGCACCCATAATCCAGGACCCTGGCCCCCGGCGGAAAGGGGGGTAACGCCTCCAGGAGGAGGCGGGTCCCGGGATCCAGGCGTCCGTGGGCGAAGACCCCTGGATAGGAAGCCCAGGAGGCCGGCAGACCCCTGAACCCCGTGTCCACCGCCTCCCGCCAGGCCTCCAGGGTCCCCTTGAGCTCCCCGGTCGCCGAGGCCCGCCGCGCCTCCACCACCCTGCAGTGACCCCCCACCCCCAACACCCGGAGGTCGGAGAAACAGGGCTCCAGACTTCTACCTATCGCCCCGATGCCCTCATCCTTGGCACCGAATACCCGGAGGATTCCCCCGGGGGCCAGGACCGAGGCGGAGGCATGGGCGGTCATTCTCAGCTCCCCTTTGTCCCGGGGGAGGCGGAGGGCCACCCATGCGAAGGGCCCGGCCGGCGGCCAGGGCGTGGCCACCCGGCCCCCCAGGGCACGCCGGCTCCACGTCACCACCTTCCACCCCCGGGCCCCCAGGGCCTGGGCTACCTCCGGGCGGGGATCCCCCGCCACCAGAACCACCCCCTCAGCGGCTCTCGCCGGCAGGAGGCCCAGAAGGAGCTCCCCCGAGGCCCGGTCACGCCAATCCGGATCTCCTCGCCTTCCCATGATCACCCCTGGGAGGGACCGGCCAAGCGCACGGGGACCCTCACCACAACCTCCCCGGAGCGCTGGAACCGGAGCGTCAGCGTGATCGTGTCCCCCGGCATCAGGCTTCGGGTAAGGCCCAGGAGCATGACGTGGAGTCCCCCGGGACGAAGCTCTGCCTCGCCGCCCGGAGGAAGGTCGATGCCCTCCACCGGACGCATTCGCATGACCCCGTCTTCCTCCCTGCTCTCGTGGATCTCCAGGGCGGAGGCCACGGTGGTTTCCCCCCCCAGAAGGCGATCGGGCATCCCGCCTCCGTTTCGAACCGTGAAGTAGGCTGCGGAATTCGACCCGCCGGAGGGCCCCGGGGGTTGGATCGCGGTCATGGCCCTCACCCAACCTCCCACCACCTGGAGGTCGGGTGGGGTGGAGGATGCATCGTCGGCGCCACACCCCTCAAGGAAAAGAAGCACTCCGAACACCAGAGCACCCGACCCGCGGACGAGAGACCGAGTCATGGCAGCGGACTCCTGGGTTTCGGGGCGGTCCATGGGTTCCCGACCTGGGGGGGCTGCCCCGGGCGCCCCCGAAGGGGTAATGTACGTCAGCCGCCCCGCTTCGACCTCTCCGAAGGGGGCTTCGTCCCTCAAGCGAGCCGATCACCCGGTCACTGAACAGGATGAGCACCATGCCCGCTCCACCCGCTTCCCGCTACCACCCGACTCGGCTGCTCGGGATCCGGTCCGCCCACAACCGGCCCATCCCGAGGGCGTTCCCCCGATCCCGGGCCCTGTCAGCGGTTCTGTTTCTCCTCCCGCTCTGCTCACCCCTGTCCGCCCAGACCGGGGGGGTGCTGCTGGACACCATCCGGGCGGGACACTTCGACATGGGGAAGATGTGGACCTTCGAGCACGCCCCCTCCCAATACTTCACCCGGACGTACGGCTTTCAAGCCGACCAGGACTGGTTCGAAAGAGCCCGCATGGCGGCCCTGCGCATCTCGGGGTGCTCGGCGGCCTTCGTCTCCCCCAACGGGCTGGTGGTGACCAACCACCACTGTGTCCGGGGTCAGGTGGTGCGGGTGGCGAGAGAGGGGGAGAACCTCCTGGAGACCGGGTTCCAATCCTCCTCCCTGGAGGACGAACGCCCGATCCCGGGGTTCTGGGTGGACCAGCTCATCGCCGCCGAGGACGTGAGCGATGAGCTCCTGGGCGCCATGGACAGGGCCGGGAGCGTAGCCGAGCGGGAGCGGATCCGCGGGGAGGTGAGCTCCGCCATCCAGCAGCGCCTGGCCGACCGGCACACCGGGGGGGAGGGAGAGGTCCGGGTGGACGTCACCGCCCTGTACAACGGGGGCCGCTACTCCGCCTACACCTTCCGGCGGCACACCGATGTCCGCCTGGTGGCGGCGGTGGAGCTCCAGCTGGGGAATTTCGGAGGGGACGCGGACAATTTCACCTTTCCCCGATACGCCCTGGACTTCGCCTTTCTCCGGGTGTACGGCAGGGACGGCGAGCCTCTGAAGACAGACCACTTCTTCACCTGGAGCCGGGACGGGGTGGAGGAGGGGGACGTGGTATTCGTCATCGGTAACCCCGGCCCCACCAACCGCCTCAACACCGTGGCCCAGTTGGAGTTCCAGCGGGACGTCCTGGTGCCTGCCCAGAAGGCGTTCTATGCCAGCCGCGTGGCCGCCATGCGGGAGATGTACGCCGCCCGCCCCGACCCGGCCCTCATGACCCGGATCCTCTCCCTGTCCAACTCCCTCAAGGCCAACACGGGTCGCCTGGAGGCCCTCAAGGACCCGGTCCTCATGGTGCGGAAGGCCGCCGGCGAGCGCCTGTTCCAGGAAGCCCTTGACAGGGACCCCGCTCTCGGGGGGCGGTGGGGTCGGGTGATCGCCGAGCTGGCCGAGATCCAGGTTGAGAAGCTGGCCCTCGCGGGAGAGTACCAGGCCTTCGTGCGCTTCGGCACCGGAGACACGGAGTCGGCGCTCCTTTCCCGGGCCCTCCTGGTCGCCCAGTACCAGGGGGCCCAGGCCGCCGGGGTTGCAGCCGACACCCTGGCCGCCCTCCGGCAGCAGATCCAGCGGGTCGCCGACCTCCCCGAGGCGCTGGAGGAGGCCTTCCTGGAGGACCGCCTCCAGGGATTCCGGCGGCACCTGGGGGACGACCACCCCCTCACTCTTCAGGCACTGGACGGCCGCACCGTGGAGGGGGCGGCGGCGAGCCTCCTGGCCCGGTCCTCCCTGGCGACCCGGGAGGGTACGGTCAGGGCCATGGAAGCCGGATCCCCTCCCCCTGACGATCCCGGTGTCCGCCTGGGAGCCGCCCTGGCGGCGACCTATGCCCGTTACGCCACGGAATTCGCCGCCCTGGGAGACAGGGAACAGCCCCTGGCGGCAGAGCTGGGACGGGCCCGCTTCGAGGTCTACGGCACCGAGGTACCCCCCGACGCCTCCAGTTCCCCCCGCATCACCGATGGCCTGGTGATCCCCTACGAGTACAACGGCACCCTCTCCCCGGTCTATACGACCTTCTTCGGCCTCTACGACCACTTCCACTCCTACGGCCCCGAGTCGGACTGGAGCCTGCCGGGACGCTGGCTTCCTCCACCCGCTGGATTGGGTCTCACTACCCCTCTCAACTTCATCTCCACCGCCGACACCTACGGGGGGAACTCCGGCTCCCCCGCCGTGACACCGCAGCTGGAGATCGTGGGGCTGAACTTCGACCGGAACATCGAGGGGTTGAGCCGGGACTTCATCTATCTGCCGGAGCGGGGGCGGAACATCATGGTGGACGTCCGGGCCATCAAGGAGGCCATGGACAACGTCTACGACGCCGACCGCATCGTGCAGGAGATCCTCACCCATCGTCTCTTCCGCACCGAGGCGGAAGCCGACGCCGCTGCCGGCGTGAGGAGGAACTGATGTTCACGGACGAGAAGGTCGAAGAGACCGCCCCGGGCGGCGCGGGAGAACCCGCACCGGCCCCCACCCCGGCCTCCCATAAGCCCGTGCCCGACCTCAGGGTGGCCCGGATCCTGGAGGCGAAGGAGCACCCCAACGCCGATCGCCTCCTGGTCATGAGGATCGACCTGGGAGGGGAGGAGCGGCAGATCGTGGCCGGGATCCGGGGCCACTACGACCCCGGGGACCTCCCGGGGAGGACCATCGTGGTCGTGGCGAACCTCCAGCACGCCAAGCTCCGCGGGGAGTGGAGCCAGGGGATGCTCCTGGCCGCAGAGAACGAGGAAGGGCGCCTGGGACTTCTCCATGCCCCGGAGGCGGAGCCCGGCACTCTCCTGGGAGTCCCTGGGGGCCCCCCGCCGGACCCCGAGATCACCTTCCCGGGGTTCCATGAGAACTCCCTTCTTGCAGGCCCCGGAGGTGTAACCCTGAACGGTGTGGCTCTTGAGGGGGCCACACTGGTCATGGATCGGGGAGTATGCGGGAAGCTGAAGTAGGCATTCGGGCAGACAAGGGATTCCGGAGAGGCGAAATGACCATCCCCCCCACCATCCACACCCGGGACCTGACCCGGTACTACGGCTCCACCGTGGGGGTGGAGGGGCTGACCCTGGAGGTTGAAGGGGGAGAGGTCTTCGGGTTCCTGGGTCCCAACGGAGCGGGGAAGACCACCACCATCCGCCTCCTCCTGGATCACATCCGCCCCTCCCGGGGCGAGTCCCTCCTCTTCGGCCTCCCACCCCATGACCCCGCCAGCCGTTCCCGGGTGGGCTACCTGGCTGGGGAGCTGGCCCTGGACGGTCGAATGACGGGAG
>JBFYZD010000071.1:0-4727 GCA_041309685.1 Gemmatimonadales bacterium
GCTGGTGACCCTCATCGCCTTCGCTCTGCGGGAGGGGGGTGCCTTCGCGGCTCTGGTGGGGGCCCTCCTCACGGGAAGGCCGGCTGGGGGTCTGGCCATGGCCGGTCTCGCCGTCGTGGCCATGGTCCTTGCCTGGCCGAGGGAGGACCAGATCCCCGGGCGGTGAGGGAGGACCTCCCCCCGGGGGATCCGGAGCGTGGCCGAGTCAGCCGTCCCGGGGTGAGGGGCTCCCGGTCAGGGTCCGGGATTGCTCCTGCAGGAGCGCCCAGGCCCGCTCCAGGTGCTCCCACCCGGTCCGGAGGTTTCCCAGGGCCATCCTCAGGCAGAAGCGGCCCTTCAAGACGGTATGGGAGAGGAAGACCTCCCCCGACCCGTTCACTCCATCCATGATCCATCGGTTGAGGCGATCCTGCTCCTCCGGGGGCTTCCCAAGGGGCGCGAAGCGGAACACCACCGTGCTGAACGGCACCGGGGCCATGCGCTCCCAGTCCGCGGCCTCATCGATCCAGGACGCCACCTGCCTGGCCATCTCGATATGGTGCCGGATCCGGGCCCGGATCCCTTCGGCCCCGAAGTAGCGGAGCACGAACCAGAGCTTGAGGGAACGAAAGCGGCGCCCGAGGGCAACCCCGTAGTCCATGAGGTTCCGGGCCACGCCCTCCTCGGTGGTCCGGAGATACTCCGGCGTGAGGCTGAAAGCCCGAGGGAGGCTCCCGGGGTCCTTCATGTACAGGACAGAGCAGTCGATGGGGGTGAATAGCCACTTGTGGGGGTTCACCACGATGGAGTCGGCCCTTTCCCACCCGGCGAAGAGGGGTCTGAGCTCCGGCAGGGCGGCGGCCGGCCCGCCGTAGGCGGCATCCACATGGAGCCAAAGCCCCAACTCCTGCGCCAGGTCCGCCAGCTCCGCCACGGGATCCACGCTGGTGGTGGAGGTCGTCCCCAGGGTAGCGACCACGCCCAAGGGCCGTAGTCCCGCCGCCAGGTCCTCCTCAACGGCCAACCTCAAGGCCTCCGGGCGCATCCGGAAGGCTTCGTCGGTGGGGATCTTGCGCGTTCCTTCCCGCCCGAAGCCCAGGGTGATGACCGCCTTGTCGATGGAGGAGTGGGCCTGCTCCGAGGCGTAGAACCGTCCCCGGGGGGCACCGGACAGCCCCGCTTTCCAGGCCTCGGGAATCTTGGCCTCCCGGGCGGCGGCCAGAGCATAGAGGGTGGAGGAGGAAGCGGTATCGTTGATGGTGCCGTCGAAGGTGGCTGGGAGGCCCAGGAAGTCCCGAAGCCAGGCCAGCGTGTGTTCCTCCAACTCGGTGGCCGCCGGTGAGCTTCGCCATACCATCGCGTTGACGTTCAGGGCCGAGGCCAGCATCTCCCCCAGGACGCCGGGAGCCGATCCCGTGATGGAGAAATAGGCAAAAAAGGCCGGGTGGTTCCAGTGGGTCACCGCCGGAAGGATCAGGTCCTGGAAATCCCGGAACATGGCCTCGAAGGGCTCCCCCTCCTCAGGGAGGGAGGGAGGTAGCTTCTTCCGCAGATCTCCAGGGCGCACCTGCGCCAGGACCGGAAACTCCCCCACCCCCTGGAGGTATTCCGCCACCCAGCTCGCTACCGCCGCCGCTGACGGGGCCAGCTCCTCCCCTGGCATATCCCCCAGGGAATCCGGAATCAGGGGTTCCTTCCCGGCTGGTCTCATGGTGCTCCTCCCGGGTTTCCCCGGAGCGCGTCCATCTCCCTGCGGAAGAGGGAGAGCTGGCGCCTGATCTCCTCCTCCAGCTCGGGCGTCAGCGGCTCGGGGATTCCCGACTCCTGAAGGTGGGCAAAGAATAGATCGTCCAGATAGGCCACGCTGGCCTGGACCACTCCGAGGTCCAGGATCCGGTTGAGAATGAGGAGTTCCCGGGAGAAGCCGGGGTCTCCAAACCCGGGAATGGGCGGCTCCTGGAGCAGGAGGCGCAGGACCACCTCTCGCAGGAGCTGGATCTCCTCCACCACCTCCCCTGAAGCCAGTCCTCTGCGCAGGGAGAGGGAGCCGTAGAGGTGGGTGGCCGCCTGCCAGACCTCCTCACCCTCCTCCCTCCGGTCCCCCATGGTTCCCGGGAGGAGGCCGGCCAGGTGCTCGAGGAAGGACTCCAGGAGCCCGTCCCCGGCATCCGGGCGGCGGTCCTCACGGATCTTGACCTGGGCATACCACCGCTCGGCAATCGCCTCCTCATGCGCCTCCAGCCACCGCCTCAACCCCATGATTCCTCTTTTCCCGTGGTCTCGTCGTCTCCACGCCCTTCCCCGGAATCCTCCCATAGGGGGATGGTCATTCTCACTACCGTGCCGTTCCCGATCCTGCTCTCGGCAGCGACCCCTCCGCCCCACGACTCCACAAGCCGCCTGACGATGGCCAGCCCCAATCCGGTGCCCGTGGAACGGGTCGAGAAATGGGGCTCGAAGATCCGGGGGAGGAGACCCGGTGGGATGCCGGTTCCGTTGTCCCGCACCCGGAGCTCCACCTTCTCGGCCCCGGTATCGGCCTCGATGACCACCTCGCCCTCCTCCGGAATGGCCACACGGGAGTTCTCCAGCAGGTTGATCAACACCTCCCGAAGCTCCGATTCCCGGGAACGGACCAGGGGAAGCCCCGGGGCCACCATGCACCGGAAGGTGAGGGCTCCGGTCCCTCCCCGGTAGAGGTTGACCACCTCCTCCGCCACGCGGTGGATGCTCACCGGCTCCAGAGGGACATCTCCCATCATCCCAGGGGCGGCGAACCGGGAGAAGCTCCGGGCGATGGCCGCGAGGTGTTCGATCTCCCTCAGAATCACCTCCACGTTCCTTCCCAGGATCTCCCCGAACTCCGGACGGCGGTCCTCCCAGGCCCGCTGGAGGTGCTGAACGCTCAGCTTGATGGGGGTCAGAGGGTTCTTCACCTCGTGGGCCACCTGCCGTGCCATCTCCCCCCAGGCCAGGATCCGCTCGGATCTGAGCTCGTCGGTGACATCCTCCAGGCTCAGCACCGCTCCCCCCAACGGTTCCTCGCCGGGGATCCGCCGGGCCCGGATCCGGATGCGCCGGTTTCCCATCTGGAGCTCCGTCGCCCCCTCCCTCAGCCCATCCCTGAAGTACAGGTCCACCCACCGGACCAGCTCCGCGGCCTTGCCCTCCCTCCCCGGAAGGGGCTCGCCCACGGGGATGGGCTCGGCCAGCAGGGATTCGGCCCTGGGATTGGCCAGGGTCACCCGGCCGCGGGCGTCGAGCGCAAGGACCCCGGTCGCCGCCTCCTCCACGATGGCCTGGGTTCTTCGGGTCGTCCTGATCAGGGCCCGGCGGGCCCGGCGGATGCCGTAGACCATCCGGTTGAAAGCCTCGAAGACGGCTCCGAACTCGTCTCCCCGCCTCTCCGGGAGCCTCACCCTGAGGTTTCCGGCTCCCACCCGCTCCGATGCCACCTTCAGGATCTCGATGGGACGTGTCAGGGTGCGCCCCACCCAGAGAGCCAGGCCCAGGGAAAGGGCCGCCCCCAGCACGAAGGCAAAGCCCAGAAGATCCGCTACTTCCCGTCGCCGCAACGCGGTGGCCCCCGCTTCCACCGGCACTGGCGAGGCCAGGATGTCGCCGTCGGAGAGCCGCCGGAACGCCATGACGTAGTCCCATGGACCCAGGGCCGACCGAACCGTTGCCCCCACCTCCTGACCTCCGTCCAGCTGCCTGAAGACCGGCTCCGGAACCCACCCTTCGTAGAGGCCGAGCTGCACCAGGGCCGCGGAAGACCCTTCCCGGAGCTCGCCGTCCCGGTACTCCAGGAGGTCCGCCCCGACCTCCTGCCCAAGCTGCTGCATGTTTCCCTGCACGTCCAGGTAGAAGCTGGCGCCGTCCTCCACCACCCGTTCGGCCAGGGCCGAAGCCGTCCGGTGGGCTGCACCGGAGAGGGTCTGGAACGCCAGAGTACCGAAGATCGCGATGGAGAGAAGGAAGAACGCGAAGAGGGCCAGGGTGACCCTGGCTCGGAAGGTCCCCAGAATCTTCCAGATTTCCCGTGGTCGGATCTCCCGGCCCCGGCCGATGACCTGACCCAACACCCAGAGGGCGAGGATCCCGGTCACGTCCAGGAGGAAGGTCAGGGTCCCCCGCGCCAGAAGGTGGAGGTTCCCCGGGAGGCTCACGGTGTGACTGGCGAAGTACCGAACCCCCTCCCCCTCTCCCCCGAAGGAGATCATCCAGCGTCCCCGCCACCCCTGGTCGTCCCGTTCCCACCGGACCGCATCCTGGCGCTCCACCTGCTCGTCGAGGCTGACCGGCACCAACCGGGGCCGGCTCGCTTCCTCCGGTCCCCAGGCGGTGAAGACAGGGCCCAGGGGAGAGGAAAGGGACAGGGAGCCGCTCGGTGGGACCACGGCGGAGAGAACTCTCCTTCCCTCCAGAGGCACCACCAGGACGTAGCGGGCATCCTCCATGCCCAGATAGCGCACCAGAGGGCGCTCTTCCTCCCGCGCCAGGTCCAGGAAGTCATCCGCCACCGGGGGGCGGGACCCCCTTACGCCCATGGCCAGGTCCTCGCCGGGGAGGTCCCCGGCGGACCAGAGAGTGAGCCAGAGGGGGAGCGGGTCTTCCCTGGGACCGGCCTGCGCCCAGACCTCGAACAGGAGCTCCATGGGGGAAGGGATGACGCTGTCCAGGGAGACAGCCCGTTCGGCCATGCGCTCGAGTCGGAACTCCAGGAACGGGTCGGGTTCCCCACCAAG
>JBFYZD010000072.1:0-6138 GCA_041309685.1 Gemmatimonadales bacterium
CGTGGGGGAAGGGGGGGGGCTTTCGGGTTCCGTTCGGCAATGCCCGGTCCGTTGGCTCGATCCCGGGTGTTTCGGCCCCGGGACAGGAACCCGAAGCCGGATCAGGCGCGAGGGGTGCGGAGCGGGGCACCGGTTGGACCGGACCCGGCCGCCGCCCCCAGCCCCGCGGCGCGCCCCGTAGCCCAGGCCCAGCAGAAGTTGTAGCCGCCGATGGGGCCGAACGCATCGAGCATCTCGCCGCAAAGGAAGAGTCCCGGATGCCGGCGGCTCTCCATGGTGCCCGGATCGATCTCGGCCAGACTCACCCCCCCGCCCGTGACCTCGGCCTTCCGGTACCCCTCGTCGCCCTTCCAGGGGAGGTCGCAGCGGACCAGGGTGTCGATCAGGCGCAGGCGCTCGTCCCGCCGCAGCGCGGCGAGGGTGCGGGCGGGCTCCACGCCGGCGACCGTGGTGAGCACACTCGCGAGGCGGTCCGGCATCTCGGTCCGCAGCGCGCCCAGCACGGTCCGCGTGCCCTGCGCCCTGAGGGCCGCGTCCCACTCCGTGTCGCCCAGGGCGGTCCACCTCACCTGGATCCGCGCCGGAGCGCCACCCTCGGCGCGGGAACGGACCGCGACGTGCGAGACGTCGAGCACGGCGGGCCCGCTGTAGCCGCGGTGGGTGAAGAGGAACCCCCCCGTGGCGGTGGCCTGGTGCCGTTGGGAGCGGGCGGTGAGCGTCACGGTGAGCGAGACGCCGGCGAGGGCCGTGTAGGCCGACGGCTCGGCGAGCAAGGGCGTCAAAGCCGCGTAGGTGGGGTGCATCCTATGCCCCAGCGCCTCGGCCATGCGGAGGCCGCTCCCGTCGCTCCCCGTGCTCGGCACCGAGAGCCCGCCGCAGGCCAGGATCACCGCATCCGGGAGAAGTGGAGGCGCCCCCTCCAGCGTGACCTCCCATCGCCCGTCGGCGGGACGTACCTGGAGCGCGCGGGTGTCCAGCCGCAGGGCGGCGCCGCTACGCCGGGCGAGGGCGAGGAGGCCGTCCCGGACGTCCCGAGCCTTGTGGGAGGCAGGGAAGACCTTCAGCGCCTCGGGTTCGTCCACCAGCGGGATTCCAACGTCCTCCTCGATGAACCGTCGCTGCTCGGCGAGGGGCCAGGTGCGGAGGATCCTCCGCAGCGTGTTCGGCGAGGAGTCCGTGACGTAGCGTGACTCCTCCAGCCGCATCGGGAGCACGTTGCAGCGGCCGCCTCCGCTGATCAGGATCTTCCGCCCGCCGTCCTTTGTGCCCTCGATCAGGAGCGTCTCGGCGCCCGCCGATGCGGCGAAGATGGAGGCCATCGTTCCCGCGGCGCCGGCGCCGATCACGACCACGCGGCGTGTCATCGCCGGCCCCGGGGCGCCTCGATCCGGAAGGTGTCGGCCACCGTGCCGTCGGCGTTCAGCACGGTGACCGTCAGGTGCCGCGGCGTCACGTCGATCTTCAGCGTGGTGTGATCGTCGTTCACCACCAGATGGTACCCGTGGTCCCCCGGGGCCGGAGCCAGGTGCGAATAGCTGTGCGCGTGGCCGGAGAGCCAAAGGTCCACCCCCGCCCCATCCAGGACGGGCCCGAACAGGTCCCTGACCTGCTGGATGGCGTATCCGTCCCCTCCCCGGGGGGGAATGTGGGTGAGGGCGATCCGGTAGCGGGCGTTGCGCCATGCCTCGCTGCGGGTCTCCCCCGCGAGCCACTCCGCCTGCTCCCTGCGGAAGCGGTCGAAATCCACCAGCCCGTTGTAGTATTCGTGCCCGTCCTCCTTGTCCTCCCCCGAGTCCAGCACCACGAAGTGCACGCCACCGTGATCGAAGGAGAAGTAGGGCCGGGAATCCGCGGTGGGGATGTAGTCGAAGAGGTCCCGGGCATGGCGCCCGCGGGTCTCGTGGTTTCCCCGGGTGAAGAGGAACGGGATCTCCCGGGCGAACCCCTCCACCGAGACGTCGATGAAGCCGTCGAACATCTGGTCCGGCTCCATGAAGTCGTTGATCATGTCGCCGCCGAAGAAGGAGAAATCGATCCCCTCCCACGCCGGCCCCGCGATCCGTCCCGCCAGGTCGTCGGCCCGTTCGTGGAGGTCCGAGACGAAGCTGAACGAGAACGCCTCCTTGTCCGGATCGAGGGTCGTGAAGGAGTACACCGGGCTGGCGACAGTCTCGCCGAAGGCGGCGAGGTGCTGGCGCGCGTACCCCAGGAACTCGGTGGAAACAACCCGGTAGCGGTAGGTCGTTCCCCGCCGGAGGCCCGTGAGACGGATGATGTGGCTGGTGCGGTCGTTGTCGATCAAGCCATGACGGCTGCTCACCGCCGTCAGCCCCAGCTCTTCGCCGATCCCGTATTCGACGCGGGAGACGCAGGGCCGGTTCGTGTGCCAGACGATGGTCACCGACTCGGCCGATGGGAGCTGCAGGTAGGGGCCGTGCTCGATTCTCGGCTGGGCCGCCGACGGACAGGGGATCCACGCCTGCACGAAGAGGGCCAGGGGCAGGAGAGCGGAGGAGCGAGCGGGTCTGGCTGCGGTCACGGTCTTGTCTCCGGTGCCGGTCTTCGGGGCCGGGGTCTGGACCCGCGCCTCCCCGCCGGCTTGAGAGGGGCAGAGGGATCGGGGGCCCCACGGGACATGGGGAACCGGTCGGGAAAGTGGGGGGCTCGCCGCTCCACCGACAAGAGCGGGGGAGAGGTGGGGTGCCGGACCGCTCCGCCCCTGGGCCCGCCCCTACCCTCCGTCCCCCTCCCCGACCTCCCTCATCCCTTCCTCCAGAGAGACCAGCGAGAGCCCGGCGGCGGTGAAGAGCTCCCGCAGGCGCCGGTTGCTGAAGTCCATGTCGCTGCTCACATGATGGACCGCATAGAAGGAAGGGTCCATGAAGGGCTGGTCCAGGTTCAGGGTGTCGGACACCAGGGACACGAACCGGCCCAGGGTCCGGCCGGCCCAGAGTGGGAGGCAGAAGGTGCGGAACCGCTTCTCCGGCAGGAATGCCCCGGCCAGGAGGCGGTAGAAAGCGTCGATGCTGGTGCGCTCCGTGTCCAGGACGTTGATGGCCCGGCCGGCGGCCTCGGGACGGGTGGCGGCCAGGAACGCGGCGGCGGCCACGTTGCGGACGTGGGCCAGGGGCCAGCGGTTGGCTCCCCGCCAGGGGCCGAAGTGCACCAGGGCCGGCGTCCATCTCAGGAAGGCGAGGATGCGGGCGGTGAGGGTGGTGTCGCCAGCTCCCCACACCGCCGCGGGACGAAGGATGGCGTAGCGGTCCGGCGGGAGCTTCTCCCGGATCCACCCTTCGGCCAGGATCTTGAACTCGGGGTAGGGATTCGGGACGGTCATCCCCAGGGGGAGCTCCTCCTCCGACTCCCCGTGGAAATCCCTCACGCCATAGACGTCGGTGGTGGAGATGAACACCAGCCGCCGGACGTCCAGCTCCGTCGCCAGCCCCACCACGTTCCGCACCCCACCCAGGTCCAGCCGTTCGAAGGCCCGCCGCCGCCCCACGTCGGAGGCCCGGCCGGCGGCGTGGACGATGACGTCGAGGCGCTGGCCGGTTGGCTTCATGGCCGCCGTGAGGTCCGCCCGGAGGCGGGTGGGGTCCGTGACGTCGCTCGGGACCGGAACCACTCGGCCGGCCTCCACGTGCCGCTCCCACCGGGCCGTCCCCTTCCGGTGCACCAGGGCCAGGACCCGCCACCCCCGGGCCACGAACTCCTCCACGATCCAGGATCCTATGAAGCCCGCCGATCCCGTGATGAGGGCGGTGTTCGGGAACCTGCCTGCGGGATCCATGGTCAGCGAGGGCCGATCACCCCGCATTCCCGGCCCACCGCGGCGAAGATGACCAGGGCGCGATCCATGTCCGCCCGGGTCAAGGTCCGCATCACGTTCACCCGCAGGCGGCAATCCTTCCTCCGCACCGCGGGGTACGTCACCAGGTTGGTGAAGACCCCCCGGTGCCGGAGCTCGTTCTGGAACCGGGCCAGCCTCTCCTCGTCCCCCACGATGATGGGAATGATGGCCGACTCGCTCTGTCCCGTGTCGAAGCCCAGCTCCCGGAGCCCCTGACGGAGGTACCGGACGTTGCGCCACAGGTCCCGGTGCAGGGTCGGGTCCTCCATGAGGAGGCGGAAGACCTCCAGGGCTCCGGCCACCACCGGGGCCGGCAGAGCCGTGGAGAAGAAGAAGGTCCGGGCGTAGAGGCGAAGGTAGCGGATCAGCTCCGCCGACCCGGCGCAGTATCCGCCGACCCCTCCGGGAGCCTTGCTCAGCGTGCCATAGAGCACGTCCACCCCTCCCGGGCAGCCGAAGTGCTCGGGCGTCCCCCGGCCGGTGGGACCCATGACACCGATCCCGTGAGCGTCGTCCACCATGACCCGGGCGCCGTACTCCCGGGCCAACGGGACGATCCGGTCCAGGGGGGCCACGTCCCCGTCCATGGAGAACACCCCGTCCGTGACGATGAGGCGCCCCTTCACCTCGGCGGGAAGGCGGCGGAGGACCCGCTCCAGGTGGACCATGTTGCGGTGCAGATAGACCTTGATCTCGGCCCCGCTCAGGCGGGCGCCGTCGAAGATGGAGGCGTGGTTGGCCGCGTCGTTGATGACCACGTCCCCGGGACCGCACAGGGCGGAGATGACGCCGACGTTCCCGGAGTACCCGCTGGGAAAGAGGATCGCGTCCTCCTTCTCCAGGAAGGCCGCCAGCGTCTCCTCCAGCTCCCGGTGCAGGGGGGTGTTTCCGGCGTAGAGGGGCACCGCCCCCATCCCGTAGCCGAAGCGCTGGCACGCCCTCTGGGAGGCCGCCACCACCCGGGGATGCGTGGTGAGATCCAGGTAGGAGTTGGAGCCCATCATGATGACGTCGTGGCACCCACCATGGTCATCCACGATGGGGGTGATGGGCCCCGGCGCCTGCTGGAGAAGGAGCCCCAGGCCGTCGGTGCAGGGCGGGGGATCCAGCCGGAAGAGCTCGCTCAGCTTCCGGACCTTCTCGAAGAGCTCCCCTCCGTCGGTCCCTGCCAGGAAATCCTCGAAGTGCCGGGTACGCTCCGGCGCGATCACGACGGTCATGACGACCTCCCTTCCTTCAACGGCGCGGGCAGGGAGCGGCATTTGGTCACCTCCCCGCTGTCGCAATGGATCGTGCAGAGATTGCAGTTGGTGCAGGTGCTCCCGGTGGCCGTCCCCCTCCGCCACCGGTCCGGGAGGTCCGGCTCCCGGATGAGGGGCCGGCAGAGCCCCACGGCGTCCAGCCCATGGTCGGAGAGGCAACGGACGGCCTGGTCCACCGTCCGGATCCCACCCACCACGGCCACGGGGACGGAGACGGCCGCCTTCACGGCCACGGCGGGGGCCAGGTTGTAGGCCGGGGTGAACTCCTTGAGGCGCCAGAGGTGCAGGGGGCCCGCCAGGACCTTCCAGAGGGGGCGCAGCGCCGGCGGGATGCCGGAGAAGAGGGGGTTCACCCGGAGGATCTCGTCCACCGGACAATCCCCCCGGATGATGTTCAGCGCCGTCTCCATGGTCCCGTAGCTGATCTCGATGAGGTCCACGCCGGCGTCCTGGAGCCTCCGGGCGGTCCGGACCGTGTCGGCGGTGCGGATGCCGGGCCTCCGGTCCTCCTCGCCGCTCAGCTTGACCCACACCGGGAAGCCGGGCCCGCAGGCCTGGCGGACCCCTTCCGCCACCTCCACGCAGAAGCGGTCCCGGTCCCCCCACGCGTCGTTTCGCCGGTTGGTCCAGGGGGAGAGGAACTGGTGGATGAGGTACCCGTGGGCCCCGTGGAGCTGGACCCCGTCGAAGCCCGCGTCCCGGGCCCGGAGGGCCGCGTCCACGAAAGCCCGGAGGATGCGGCGGATCCCGGCCTCGTCCAACGCCCGGACCCGCTGCTTGAAGTAGGTGCAGGCGCGCGCAGAGGCTCCCACCACCGGCTGCCCCGTGACCTCCCCACGGGTCTGGCGGCCGGCGTGGGCGAGCTGGACCAGGATGGGGACCCCCGGGGCCGAGGCCCGGGTGATCTCCAGGATCCGGGCCCAGGCCCGGGCTTTCTCGGGGGTGTCCAGGCCGCACTGGGCGGGGTGCATGGCCCGGCCCTCCCGGGACACGGTGGTGAACCCGGTGATGATGGCGCCGATCCCC
>JBFYZD010000073.1:0-19480 GCA_041309685.1 Gemmatimonadales bacterium
TTTGTGTCACCGCACGCCGGCCCTCTCCAGCCCCGCCTCCAGCTTCTCCGCCACTTCCATGGCGGAGTACGCCCCCAGCGCCTCCAGGGCCCCTTCGATCTCGCTCACGGAAAGGTCGGAAAGAGCCCGAGCGGTGAGGAGGTTCCCCAGCGAACCGCCCAGTCCCCAGCGATTCGGGTTGATGGGGTCCCAGGCATCCACCTCCTCCCCCCAGATGCGCCTCCCCGTCTCCCCGTCCAGGAGCAGAACCTCCGCTTTGATGAAGAAGCCGGCCGCGGAGTCCCAGGAGTCGGCCCGAATCCCGTACTCGGTGACCCGCACCTCCATCTCGAAGTCCGCATCCTGGACGGAGGACACCGCCCTGGCCCGCAGGAGGGTGGCCGCTCGCTCCAGGACCCCATCCGCCATGAGCGCCGACACGTCCACCGCCTCGGCGGCCCGGGCCATCTTCTCGCCGGCGCGGTCGGCCTGGGCGTCCCGGACCACTTCGGTCCCGACCCGGATGAGGGCCCGCCACCAGCTGCGCTCCTCGACCTCCGGAGCATCCACGATGACCACCCGAGGCTGGGGCGGGTGGGTGGACACCACCGCCAGGGCGCGGTCACGGAAGTCGTACTCCCCCAGGTGGCCCGCAGACGCACAGCCGGAGAGGAGAAGGGCGGCGCCCAACCCCAGAAGGGGGATGCGGTTCAGCGAGGAAGGAGATGTCCCGGGCACGGTGGCCCTCCATGAAAAGGATCGGAGAGGATTCAGCCCATCACCGGAGTGAGGGGGGGCCGCCCCCCCAGCACCGCCAGGGCGTTCTTCAGCGCAAGCTCCGCCATGCTCCGGCGGGTGTGGGTGGTGGCGCTCCCGAGATGGGGAAGGCACACGATCTTCGGGTGGGCCGCCAGATCCGGCGGCACCTCGGGCTCCCGGCTGAAGACGTCCAGCCCCGCCCCGCCGAGCGTCCCCTCCTCCAGAGCCGCCAGAAGGGCGCCCTCGTCCACGACGTCCCCCCGGGCCGTGTTGATGAAGAGGGCCCCGGGTTTCATGAGGGCGAAGCGCTCCCTGTCGAAGAGCCCCCGGGTCTCGGGGGTGGAGGGGACGTGAACGGTGACCACGTCACTCGCCGCCAGGAGGTGGGGGAGGTCCAACCGTCCCGCTCCCGTGGCGCCCTCGAACTCGGGTTGGGGCTCGGCGTCGGCGTAGAGGATCCTCATCCCGAACCCCATCGCCCTGCGCCCCACGGCCTGCCCTATGCGCCCGGCCCCCACGATTCCCAGGGTGGCGCCGTTCAGCTCCAACCCCAGAAGCTGGGTCGGACCCCATCCCGTCCAGGTCCCGCTGGAGATCATCTCCTGCCCTTCCTTCAGGCGCCGCGCCACGGCCAGGATGAGCGCCCAGGCGAGGTCGGCCGTGGATTCCGTCAGGACCCCAGGGGTGTTGGTGACGGGAATCCCCCGGCGCACGGCAGCCTCCAGGTCGATGTTGTCGTACCCCACGGCGCACTGGGCCAGGACCTTGAGGTTGGGCAGCCCCGCCAACTCCTTCTCCCCCAGGCGCCGCTGCAACAGGGAAAGTAGGGCCACGAAATCCCCTTCGGGGGTGGGCTCCCGCCCTTCGATCCAGACCACTTCGCAGCCCGGGAAGGGATCGGCGGGGAGGAGGTGCCTGAGCTCGGCGGCGATGAGAACCCGGGGGAGGTGGTTCCCTCCCCCGGGGCTTTCCCTATCCTCCACGGGTCACTCCCCCCCCCCGCCCCCTCGGCCGGGCCTCCTCCAGCGGAGGGGCGCCGGCGGCTCGGGCTTAAGCTCCACCCGTTCCGTCTGCAGGAGTCGCAGCGCCTCCTGGACGGCCGCCTCCAACTGGGGATCCCGCCCTTCGGACACGGGCCGGGGATCGTTGCGGACCTCGATGTCCGGGGCCACCCCTTCCGCCTCCACGGCCCACTCGCCGTTCACGTCGAAGAAGCCGCCCCGGGGAGCCACGAATCGACCGCCGTCGATGAGAGGGGGAGTGTCCCAGGTGCCTACCAGCCCGCCCCAGGTCCTGGTTCCCACCAGGGGGCCCACGCCGCGGAAGCGGAAGAGATAGGGCATGAGGTCGCCCCCGGAGCCGGAGCTCTCGTTGATGATCATGACCTTGGGACCCCAGAGCCCCGCCATGGGCTGGGTGAAGGGCTTCCGGTCCGCGGCCCGGGAGTTGAAGTACCCGGTGAGCTCCCTGGCCAGGACCTCGATGATGTAGTCCGCCGCGGAGCCACCGCCGTTGTTCCTCTCGTCGATCACGGCCCCCTGCCGGTCCTGCTGGGCGAAGTACATGCGGTTGAAGTACTGGTAGCCGCCCTGACCGGTGTTGGGCAGCCAGACATAGGCCAGGCGGCCCCCGCTCATCTCGTCCACCATCTTCTGGTTCCTGGCCACCCACGCCCAGGTTCTGAGCTGGCCCTCGTTGCCGGTGGGCTGCACCAGCAGCTCCCGGGCGCCCTCCAGCCCCGGCCGGTCGTTCACCTTCACGGAGATGGTCCGTCCCGCCGTTCCCTCCAGCAGCATGAAGGGGTTGGTGGGAGCCCTTAGCTCATGGCCGTCGATGGCCACCAGCCAGTCCCCTTCCTCGACGGCCATCCCGGGGACGGCCAGGGGCCCCATCAACCCCGGGTTCCAGCTCTCGCCGGTGTAGATGCGCCCGATGCGGTAGTATCCGTCCACCTCCTCCAGGTCCACGCCCAGAAGCCCCGTGCCGGGGCTCTCCTGGTCGGGATAGTCCCCCCCCGACACGTAGGAGTGGCCCACCGCCACCTCCCCGGAAACCATGTCCAGCAAGCGGTTGAAGTCGGCCCGGTGGTTCACGTCCGGGAGCCAGGCGGAATACCACTCCCAGACTTCGTCCCAGGGGGCCCCGTGGACATTGTCCACGTAGAGGAAGTCCCTCATGAAGCGCCACCCGTCCCGGAGCATCTGGGCGTACTCGGCCCTGGGCTCCACCAGGATGCGCAGATCCGTGAGGGAGAGACGGGTGCCCCCCTCCTTGGGGGGCGCACCGCCGGCGTCCACCACGCTCCAGTTGCTCCCGGCCCGGACCAGGAGCTTCTTACGGTCGTGGGAGGCCGTGGCGCTGGTCACCCCCGTCATGAACTCCGCGGCCTCCCGGTCCTCCAGACTGTAGCGCTGGAGGGTAACTCCCTGCCCCCTGGGGGGAGACTCCGCCACGAAGACCTTCCCCTCGGGGCCCTCCAGCAGTCCGGCGTAGTTGCGGGCGGGGAGCCCGGGAGCATCCACGATGCGCCGGGCCATCCCCTCGAAGTCGATGACCACGTCAGGGACCTTGGGGGCCGGACCCGCCTGGTTCGCAGACCCGCCCGGGGACGCCCCACCCCGGCCGGAGCCCCCACCCCCGGCAGCCGCCGAGTCCTTGGAGACCGCCTTCTCCTCGTCGCTCCTGGGCAGGAAGGGGGAGGGCTCGCCGGCCTTCAGAAGGGCGAGGTAGAGGGCCCGGGTCACGGGATGGTCGTAGGCGGTCATGTCCAACCAACCGGTGTTCAACCCGTAGTCCGTGGAGGCCAGGAAGTAGAGGTACTTCCCGGAGGCGTCCCAGACGGGGCTGATGGCGTCCGCCATCCCGTCGGTGAGCTGATAGGTCTCGCCGGTGCGGGTGTCATGGACGAAGACGGCCCGTAGCTGGCTGTCCAGCCGCCGGGCATAGGCGATCCACCGGGAGTCGGGGGACCACACGGGGTTCATGGACCGTTCGGGATTGGCGTAGCGGTCCGTGTCCACATGGGTGAGCCGGCCCGTCTCCAACTCCATCACCAGGACGCGGTAGTCGGTGTCGGTGAAGGCCAGTCGGGTCCCGTCCGGCGACCACACCGGAACGAAGAAGAAGGAGGGGTCGGGGATCTCGATGCGCCGGGGCTCGGAGCCGTCCTGGTTCGCCACCATCAGCCCGTATTCCCCGCCCTCATCGTTGAACCAGGCGATCCTCTCCCCATCCGGGGACCAGACGGCGTGCCGGTCGGCGACGCCGGAGCTCCGGGTGAGGTTCCGCCAGCTCCCGTCCTCCACCGGCACGGTGAAGAGGTCACCCCGGTATTCGAAGAGGGCCCGCTTGCCGGTAGGGGAGAGGCGTGCGTCCCGGAGTCCCGTGGCGGGGACCGCCTCCCATCGGGGCATGGACCAGGTCATGTCCCCGGCCACGATGATGTCCAGGCGCCGCGTGGTCCCGGCGGCGGGGTTCAGCTCGTGGAGGTACCCGGCCTGCTCGTAGACCACCACCCCGCCCCCTGCCCCCAGGCTCTTCACGTCGAAGTCGGCGTGGAAGGTGAGCTGCTTCTCCTCGCCGGTCCGGGGGTTCCAGGACCAGACGTTGGCCGCCCAATCCCTCTCGGAGATGTAGTAGACCACCTCCCCGAGCCAGACGGGAGCCATGTGGCGCTCCCCCTCCCAGGGAGGGGTGAGCCGCTCCAGCGTCTGGAGGTTGACCACGGAGACGGGCTGCGCCTGCCCGCCCCGGTGGTTACGCCATTCCGGGTCCCAGAACCCCACCTCCTGGTGGGCGACCCAGCGCCCGTCCGGGGAGATTTCCCCGTCCGTGGCCCGGGGAAGGGGAAGCGCCTTCGGCAGCCCCCCCTCCACCGGGACCGTGAAGAACTTCGTGGTCGCGGTGGGATACCCTTCCCGGCCGGACTGGAAGAGCACGCTCCCTCCGTCCGGGGTCCACCCCATGACGAGGTCGCCCCCCGGGTGCCAGGTCAACCGCCGTGGCTCGCCGCCCATGGAGGGAATGACGTAGACGTCGCTGTTCCCGGCGTAGCTCCCGGTGAAGGCGATCCACCCCCCGTCGGGAGAGAAGTGGGGCGCCGTCTCCGCCCCGAGCCCACTGGTGAGACGCACGGCGTTTCCACCCGCCCGCCCCACGATCCACAGGTCGTTGGCGTGCACGAAAGCGACGTGGGTGGAGCTCACGGTAGGAGACCCCAGCATCCGGGTGCTCTGAGCCACCCCACCCTCGGGGGCCAGGAGCGCCGTCAGGGCCAGGAAGACCACAAGACCGGGGAGGAAACGAACCTCACGCCACGGATCGGACATGGAACAACCTCCGTTTCTGGTAGGGTGCGACCGGCCCCAATGTGGGCCTTCCCGGAGCCGGGGAGAAGGGGGGGAGGGTGAGGAGGGCTCCTGCCCGGCAGCCCCTGGGTTCGGGCCGGGTTTTTCAGTATCCTTTCCTGATCCGGAACACCAGGCTTCCCCCGGCTCTCGGAGACCTCCAGCCTCCATGCCACACGACAGCATCGCCGTCATCGATTTCGGAGGGCAGTACGCCCACCTCATCGCCAACAAGGTCCGCCGCCTGGGCGTCCTGGGGGAGATCCGCCAACCGGAAGACCCCACCGAGGCCTTTGCGGGCTACAAGGGGATCATCATCTCCGGGAGCCCGTCCCTCTCGTCCCACGGGGAGGACCAGGACTACAACAAGGGGATCTATGACCTGGACATCCCCATCCTCGGATTCTGTTTCGGGCACCAGGAGATCGCCAAGCACTACGGCGGAGAGGTGATCCACGGGGGACGGGAGTGGGGGAGGGCCGATCTCCAGATCCAGGGGGACCATCCCCTGTTCAAGGGGCTGGGGGGCTCCGAACAGGTTTGGATGAGCCACTACGACTCCGTGGCCTCGGTGGGCCCGGAGTTCCGGGAGCTGGGGTACTCGGTGACGGGGGGCGGGGAGCACCGGTTCGCCGCCATCGGCTCCGACACCCTCAAGCGCTACGGATTCCAGTTCCACGCCGAGGTGGACGACACGATCCACGGCACCGAGATGATCTCGAACTTCGTCTTCGAGATCTGCGGGTGCCGGCCGTCCTGGAGCATGGAGCAGTACCTGGACGAGGAGGTGAAGAGGATCCGGGACCAGGTGGGAGAGGAATCGGTCTTCCTCCTGGCTTCGGGGGGGGTGGACTCCACGGTGGCGGCGGTGATGCTGGGCAAAGCCCTGGGACCGGGGCGTCTCCACCTGCTCCACATCGACAACGGGCTCATGCGAAAGGACGAGAGCGCCCGGGTCCTGGAGCGGTTCCGGGAGATGGGGTTGGGAGAGCACCTCCACTTCGTGGACGCCAGCGAGGCCTTCCTGGCCGCCCTGGCGGGAGCGGTGGAGCCCGAAGTGAAGCGCCGCATCATCGGCGACACCTTCGTGGAGGTGTTCCAGGACACCGCCCTGGAGCTGGGGATCCAGGGCCACCTCCTGGGCCAGGGCACCATCTACCCCGACACCATCGAGACCGGGGGAACCCGCCGGGCCGACGTCATCAAGACCCACCACAACCGTGTCCCCATCATCGAGGAGATGATCCGGCAGGGGAAGGTGGTGGAGCCCCTCAAGGAGCTCTACAAGGTGGAGGTCCGGGAGCTGGGCGAGCGGATGGGCATCTCCCGGGAGCTCCTGTGGCGCCACCCCTTCCCGGGGCCGGGGCTGGGAGTCCGGCTCCTCTGCAACACCGGTGAGCCGGACCGGACGGGTTTCGAGAAGGCCGCCCCGGCGCTCCCGGGGGTGGCGGAGCGGTTCGGGCTCCAGGCCCTTCTCCTGCCCATCCGCTCGGTGGGGGTGAAGGCGGACCTCAGGGCCTACGAGCACCCGGTCCTGCTGAGCGGGGACGCCCCCTGGGACACGCTCATCCTGGCGGCGTCGGCCATCACCAAGGGGGTCCCCGGAATCAACCGCTGCATCTGGAATCTGTCGTCGGAGGCCCCGAGCCGGGCGGTCCCCATCGCCGCCACGGTCACCAGGAAGCGGCTGGACCTCCTCCGGGAAGCGGACGCCCTGGTCATGGATGCGCTCCGGCGCCACGGACTCTACGACGAGATCTGGCAGTGCCCCACCGTCCTGGTTCCCCTCCGGCTCGAAGACCGGCCGGGAGAGCTGGTGGTGATCCGGCCCATCACCTCGGAGCGGGCCATGACCGCCCGCCCCTTCCCCATGCCCGGGCCCGCGCTGGACGACCTGAGAAGGGACATCCTGTCCTTGCCCGGTGTGGGCGGGCTGGCCCTGGACGTCACCTCCAAGCCCCCCGGCACGATCGAGTGGGAGTAGGGACTCGCTGCGGAAGACCCGCGCCGGCGGGCGCGCAGGGGACGAGGGGACCGGCGGGAGCTAACCGTCGATGACCCAGGTGTACTTCGATCCGCCGTCGGTCCAGACGTTGGTTCCCAGGAGGTCCAGGACCGCCAGCCCCAGCTCCCGGTCGGTGGTGACGAAGGTGAGACCGATGTTGAGCACCCCGGACCCCGTCCAGTTCTCGTAATCCAGGAGGTAGCTGGGCCTCACGAAGCTGAAACCGTCCGGGAGGTAGGAAGCCAGGCCGGGAGGGATCACCCCTCGCGCCCGGTCCGCCGGGAAGGCGTTCTGGTCGGCCTCGTACGCCAGCACCGCGACCTTCACCACGTTGAGGTCCCCCACCACCTCGGCGGCCCGGGCCCGCAGGAGCACCTTGTGCAGGGAGGGTTGGGCCAGGGCGGCCAGGAGGCTGATGATGACCGCCACCAGGAGGACCTCCACCAGGGTGAACCCCCGGGTATCCCCGATCCCCGGCGGGGCCGGCCGGTCCTCCCCGGTCATCGTCCCACCCCGCGGATGAGCTGGGGGGCGTTGCCCAGGAACTCCCCCAGAGGCTGCCCGGAGTCGTATTCCACCGTCAGGTCCGGCTCGAAGCGGGAGAGGCTGAGGCGGTAGCGGGCCCCATCGAGGCGCACGTACCCGACCTCGCTGAAGGGATCCCCGGCCTCCTCCAGGGTGTTGGGGAGGCGGCCCTCCCTCTCCCGGAACTCCTCCACCCGGAGGGCCTGGAGGTAGACTTCCATCCGGAGGCCCGCGTCCTGGACGAGGAGAGGGAGGGGCTCCGGTGGATCGGGCTGCAGCCAGGCCGGGTTCCCGAACCACAGGTAGGCGGAAACGGTCGCCAGAACGGCCAGGAGGCCCAGGATAGCCGGTCCGGCCCGCCGTTCGGTGGGCCTCGGTGCCTTCGCCCGCCGTTTCGCCTTGGTCGCCTGATCCTCCAGCACGTCCGCCAGGGCGGAAGCCATCTCGCCCCGGGCCACGGGGGGCGGGGGGGGAGGCGGCGTGCGCCGTTCGGGAGGGATCGGCTTCATTCAGTAAAGTTGATTCCTCGCGGGGCCTCCTGCAAACCGGCATCCGCCCGAGCGGCTGGAGGGTTTGCCGAACCCGGGGCGACGCCGTAGGCTGTCAGGGCACGCCAGTCCGCCCTCACCCTCGGGAGGCACACATGCCGAAGTCCCTCCTCCGACTCTCCCCGGCCGGCTTCCTGCCTGCCGCCTTCGCTCTTACGCTCGCCGCCTGCTCGGGCTCATCCGCCGACAGCGCGGATCTTGTCCTGACCCACGGGAGGATCGTGACGGTCGACGAGGCTGTGCCCGAAGCCCAGGCGCTGGCCGTCAAGGACGGGAGGATCCTGGCCGTGGGGTCCGACGCGGAGATCGAGGGTCACGTGGGCCGGGACACACGGGTCATCGACCTCCAGGGACAGTTGGCCATCCCGGGGCTCATCGACAGCCACCTCCACTTCATGGGGGTGGGCTACGCCCAGCTCCAGCTCGACCTCATGGAGGTGGCCAACTGGGACGAGGTGATCGCCATGGTGGCGGAGGCAGTGGCGAAAGCGGCCCCCGGGACCCTGATCCAGGGACGGGGCTGGCACCAGGAGAAGTGGGATCGGGTGCCGGAGCCCAACGTGGAGGGGTTCCCCCTCCACCAGTCCCTCAGCGCGGTATCCCCGGCCAACCCCGTGATCCTCACCCACGCCTCGGGGCACGCCACCTTCGCGAACGCCAGGGCCATGGAGATGGCGGGGATCACGGCCACCACTCCCGACCCCCCCGGCGGCGAGATCCTCCACGACGCCCAGGGAAACCCCATCGGCGTGTTTCGCGAGGAGGCCGACGCCCTCCTGGCCGGAGCCCGGGAGGCCGCGGCCCCGGAGGACCCCCGCAGGGTGGCGCAGCTCGCCGCCCAGGAACTCCTCTCCCAGGGAATCACCTCCGCCCATGACGCCGGCGTCGACTTCCAGACGGTGGACCTCTACCGGTCCATGATCGACGCCGGCGAGCTGGGCGTCCGGCTCAACGTGATGCTGGGCGCCTCCAACGCGGAGCTGGAGGAGCGCATCGACCAGTACCGGATCATCGGGTACGGGGACCATCACCTGACGGTGCGGACCATCAAGAGGCTGGCCGACGGCGCCCTGGGGTCCAGGGGGGCCTGGCTCCTGGAGCCCTACCAGGACCTTCCGGGGCACACCGGGCTGAACACCACCGACATGGGCGTCATCGAGGAGACGGCCCGCATCGCCGCCGAGCACGACTTCCAGCTCTCGGTCCACGCCATCGGGGACCGGGCGAACCGTGAGGTTCTGGACGTATTCCAACGCACCTTCGAGGCGCACCCGGAAAGATCGGACTGGCGGTGGCGGGACGAGCACACCCAGCACCTTCACCCGGCCGACATCTCCCGGGTGGGCGCTCTCGGGGTCATCGCTTCCATGCAGGCCATCCATTGCACCTCCGACGCCCCCTATGTGTTGGAGCGCCTGGGGGAGACGAGGGCCGGAGAAGGGGCCTACGTCTGGCGGAAGCTCATGGAGGGCGGCGCCGTCATCGCCAACGGCACCGACGCTCCCGTGGAGGCGGTGGATCCCCTCCCGGGGTTCTACGCCTTCGTGGCCCGGCGCCTGAAGGACGGCTCCACCTTCTTCCCCGACCAGAGCCTGAGCCGGATGGAGGCCCTGAAAGCCTACACCCTGAACGGCGCCTTCGCCGCCTTCGAGGAGGAGGTGAAGGGGAGCCTCACGCCCGGGAAGCTGGCGGACATCACGGTCCTGTCCAGGGACATCCTCACCATCCCTGAGGAGGAGATTCCCACCGCCGAGGTGGTCTACACCATCGTGGGAGGCCGGATCATGTACGAGAAGGGACCCCGGTAGGGCCAGGGAGGGCTTCCGGGGAATGGCCATTCTCACCCTCAAGCCCCGCCGGGAGCGCTCCCTCCTCCGCCACCACCCCTGGATCTTCTCCGGGGCGGTGGCGGAGGTATCGGGCCCCGCAACCCCGGGGGAGACCGTGGAGGTCCGGACCGCCGAGGGGCGCTGGGTGGCCCGGGCCGCCTTCTCCCCCGCCTCCCAGATCACCGGGCGGGTGTGGACCTTCCTGGAGTCCGAGGCTGTCGATCCCGGCCTCTTCGACAGGCGGGTACAAGCGGCCTTTCTGCGCCGGCCATCGCTCCTGGGGGCTCGCGAGGGGAACGCCTTCCGCCTGGTCTACTCGGAGAACGACGGCCTTCCGGGGGTGGTGGCGGACCGGTACGGATCCTTCCTGGTGTTCCAGCTTCTCTCCGCGGGAGCGGAGCGCTGGAGGGAGACGCTCCTGGACGCCCTGCGGAAGGGGTGGGCCTCCACCTTTCCGGAGGACGCCCTGGAGGGCATCTGGGAGCGGTCCGACGCGGAGGTGCGCCAGAAGGAGGGTCTGGCCCCACGCGCCGGAGCTGCCTGGGGCGCGGAGCCGCCCGCTCTGGTGGAGGTCCGTGAGGGGGAGTCCCGCTTCCTGGTGGACGTTCGGGGGGGCCACAAGACGGGGTTCTACCTGGACCAGAGGGAGAACCGGAGGGCGGTGGCCCGGGCCGCCCGGGGACGGGACGTGCTGAACGCCTTCGCCTACACCGGGGGGTTCGGAATCTCGGCCCTCCAGGGAGGCGCCCGGCGGGTCACGAACCTGGAGAGCTCCGTGGAAGCCCTGGCCCTGGCGGACCGGAACCGGGCGCTGAACGGACACCCGGCCGAGGCGTGGGAGGCTCGTCCCGGGGACGCCTTCCGGGTCCTGCGGGCCCTCCAGGAGGAGGGACGGAGTTTCGACCTGGTGATTCTGGATCCACCCAAGTTCGCCGACTCCAGGGGCCAGGTCGAGGGGGCCAGCCGGGGGTACAAGGACATCAACCTCCAGGCCTTCCGCCTCCTCCGCCCCGGGGGCCTCCTCTTCACCTTCTCCTGCTCCGGGCACATGAGCCCGGAGCTCTTCCAGAAGATCGTGGCCGACGCCGCTCTGGATGCGGGACGGGAGGGGCGGATCCTCCGGAGGCTGGAGCAGGGCCCCGACCATCCCACCGCCCTGGCCTTCCCGGAGGGGAGCTACCTGAAGGGGTTGGTGGTGGGGGTGGAATAGGAGGGATGCCGGGCTGTTCGGCTAGCGCTGGATCAGCTCCAGCACCTTCCGAGCGAGCTGTTCCACCCGATAGGGTTTCTCCAGAAGGTGGACGCCGAGGTCGAGCCGCCCCTTGCGTATGACGGTGTCCTGTGTGTAACCGGAGGTGAAGAGCACCGGGAGGTCCGGATCGTGGAGCTTGGCCTCCCGGGCCAGGTCCCGGCCGCTCCTGCCCCCCGGAAGGACCACGTCGGTGAAGAGGAGGGCGAAGGTCCCCGGGGGAAAAGCCCTCAGGGACTTCAGGGCTTCCTCCACGTTCCGGGCCTCCTCGGTCCGGTAGCCCAGGGTGGCAAGGGTCCGGCACGCCATCTCCAGGACGGGGGGGTCGTCCTCCACCACCAGGATCCGTTCCCCTCCCCCCTTCGGGCGCCGCGGGGGTACGGGCGCGTCCGGGACCCCCAACTCCATCTGCTCCGCCCGGACGCGGGGAAGGTAGAGGCGCGCCGTGGTCCCCTTCCCCAGCTCGGAATCGAGCCTGATGTGCCCACCGGACTGCTTGGCAAACCCGAAAGCCATGCTGAGGCCCAGTCCGCTCCCCTCCCCCACCCCTTTGGTCGTGAAGAAGGGGTCGAAGACCCGCGAGAGGGTCTCCGCCGACATTCCCTTCCCCGTGTCCGTCACCGCCACCACCACATACTGCCCGGGCTCGAGATCCTCCTGGATGGCGGCGTACCCCGCGTCCAGCCGGACATTCCCGGTCTCGATGGTGAGCTTCCCGCCCAGGGGCATGGCGTCCCGCGCATTCAGGACCAGGCTCAGGAGCACGTTCTTCAACTCCGCCGGGTCCGCCTGGCAGCGCCAGAGCCCGGCGGCCCTCACCACCTCGATCTCCACGCCCTCCCCCAGGGCTCGATCCAGCATCCGCTCCATCTCCTCCAGGAGCTGGTTCAGGTCCAGCGCCCGGGGCCGGAGCGCCTGCTTCCGGGAATACGCCAGCAGCTGGTGCGTCAGCGCCGCTCCCCTCTCCGCCGCGGCCATGGCCTCCTCCAGGAGCGGGAGGTTCGGGTCGCCGGGCGGAAGGTCGTCCCCGATCAGGTCCAGGCTCCCCTGGATGACGGTCAGGAGGTTGTTGAAGTCGTGGGCCACCCCACCGGTGAGCTGCCCCACGGCCTGGAGCTTCATGGCCTGCCTCAGGCGGTCCTCCCGGTCATAGATCTCCGTCATGTCCCGTGCCACGGCCACGAACACGGGGGGCTCCTCGTCCCCGGAATACTGGAAGTTCCCTTCCACCGGGTAGTGGGTGCCGTCCCGCCTCCGGTGCCGGACGGAGAAGGGAAGGAGGGCCAGCTCCCCGGACCGGAGCCGTTCGAGGCCGTGAGCAAGCTCCTCCCCCCGCTCGATGAAGTCGAAGGGGGTGGCGGCCTCCAGGGGCCGGTCACCCCACTGGAGCTTCTCCCGAAGCGTCCCGTTCATCTGGACCAGATGGAGGTCATCCCCGTGGAAGATGTAGATCTCCCGAGCTGAGTCCTCCATGAGCCGCCCGATCCGTTCCAGAAGGCTCCGGGTGACCCGGCTCTGCGTTTCCGTCCGCTCCTTCAGGCTTCCGGCGGCCCAATTCAGGATCTCGGCGAGGCGTCCCAGCTCGTCCCGGCGAAACACGGAGACGGGCTCGTCGAAGCGGCCGGCGCCTACCCGCGCCAGGCCTCGCTCCAGGGCCCCCAGGGGGCGGTAGATCCGGAAATGGAGCCAGAGGAGAGCGCCTCCCACCAGGAAGGCCCCCGCCACCACCCAGAAGACGGCCAGGGCCCGCAGCCTTCGGGCCGACGCCACCGCCTCCTGCTGCCGCTGGAGGACCAGGCGAAGCCCGGACCGTTGGACCTGGCCCAGGAGGGCGGTGAGCTCCCTTCCCGCCCCCTCGGCCTCCGCCAACGTCTCCAGGGTCTGGTCCCTCAACCCTTCCTGGGCCAGGGCCAACGCCTGGTTCAGGGTGTCGGCCCGGGCCCCAAGCCCCTCGAACTCCCAGGCGAGCCTCTCCGTGTCTTCCATCCTCTCCCGGGCGCCCCGGGTCATGGAAACAGAGAGGAAGGACACCATCCCCACCACGTACAGGGCACCCAGCAAGAAGAGCCCGATGAGAGCGTTTCTGAGAGAGAGGGGCCGCATGGATCAGGGGGGTCCCGGGTTCGGACTCGGTTGTGGAGGGACGGGCTCGGTGCGCCGGAAAGATAGGGGCAGGGAGAAGAGACTCAAACGGCATACCCGGCCTGTCGGGATACCGGCTCGGGGCTCCAGGTGAGGGGCCGGTCGCCGACCCCCCTCCTGCCTCGCTACTCGTGCCGGAGTGCCTCCGCCGGGTCCACCTCCGCGGCCCGCAGCGCCGGGACCACCGTTCCGGCCAGGACCATGCCCACCACCGCCAGAGCCACTCCACCGATGGCCAGGGGATCCAGAGGGTTCATCCCCAGCAGAAGGTTCCTCATCAGCACCCCCACGCCCGCGGCGAGGATCGCACCCACCGCGAGCCCCGGGAGGGCGAGGCGAAGAGCCCCCAGGAGCACACTCCGGAGCACCCATCCCGGCTCGGCCCCCAGGGCGACCCGGATCCCCATCTCCCGGGTCCTCCTGGTCACGGTGGAGGCCATCACCCCGTACACGCCCATCCCGGAGAGGAGGAGCGCCAGAAACCCAAGGGTGGTGGCGACGATCCCGGCGATCCGTTGAGGGAGGGTGCCGACGGCGGTGTAGCGCTCCAGGTCGATGACCGGGGAGAGGGAGATCCTGGGGTCCAGGGCCCGGAGGCCGGCGGTGAGCTCCCGGGCTACCAGCGCCGGGTCCGCCGCGGAGCGGATCACCAGGTTGTTCTCGGCCCCGTAGTGCTGCCTCAAAGGCATGTAAAGGAAGGGCTCGGGGGAATCGGTGAGCATCTGATTCTGAACGTCCTCGACGACCCCCACGATGGTGAGCCAGTGCTCTCCCTCGGTACCCCAGAGGACCCTCCGGCCCAGAGGGGACTGCCCGGGCCAGACCCGGTCCACGAACGCGCGGCTCACCACCGCCACGGCCGGCGCCCCTTCCGCGTCGGTGGCCTCGAAGACCCTGCCCTCCAGCACCGGGATCCGGAGAGTTGTGAAGTACTCGCGGGAAACGGAGTTGAACCCGATTCCGACGTACTCTTCCTGGTCGGTGCTCCGCCAACCCTCCGGCACGACCCCGGTGCCGTGGGAACCCAGGTCCAGGGGAAGGTCGATGGAGAGGGCTACGGACTCCACCCAGGGCCGAGCGGCGAAATACGCGAGGACCTCATCCTGAAAGTCCTTCCCCTCCTGGGCTTCCAGTCCCTCGGTCTTGAGGTCGAGGAAGGTGATGTAGGCGCCCCCGGCCTCGAACCCGGTCTCGATCTCGCCGGCACGCTGGAGGGCGCGAAGGAGGAGGCCCGACGCTGCCAGCAGAACCACGGAGGCACCCACCTGCGCGGCCACGAACCCCCTTCTCAGGCGGCCCTCGGACGATCCGCCCCGGGCCCCTTCGTCCTTCAGCGTGCCCAGGAGGTCCAGGTCGAGGGCCTGCCTCGCCGGAAGGAGGCCGAAGACCAAACCGGTGAGCAGGGTAAGGGCGCCGGCGAAGGCCACGGCCCCCAGATCCGGCGAGAGGTCCAACCGGATGGGGACCGGAGCCGGCAGGTCGAAGGAGGCGAGAAGGTCCAGGCCCCACACGGCCAGGAACACGCCTCCCACCCCACCCAGGGAGAAGACCAGGAGCGACTCGGTCAGGAGGTGACGAATGAGACGGCCCCGGCCGGATCCCACGGAGAGGCGGATCGCGATCTCCTTCCGCCGGCCGCTGGCCCGAGCCAGGAAGATGCCCGCCACGTTGGTGCAGGTGATGAGGAGGAGGAGCCCCACGAAGGCCATCAGCGCCCCCAGGAACATCCCGGCCGGCCCCCGGACCGCAGCCGGGAGGGTCCCGAAGGCCCTTACGGAGGCCGTCCGATCCCCGTTGGTCTCGGGGTGTTCCTCCGCCAGGCGGCTGAATACCGTGGCCACGGCGGCGTTCGCCTCCTCCAGGGAGGCACCCGTGCGGAGTAGCCCCAGCACCTGGAACCAGGAAGCACCGCGGCGACCGAGGTAGTTCCTCCCCTCATTCAGGGAAGGATGCTGGACCAGGGGCACGTAGACGTCGGGGTCCGCCACGGGGAAGTGACCCCGGAACCCTTCCGGCGCAATCCCCACCACCGTGTAGGGCTGCCGGCTCACGTAGAGGGTGGAACCCACCACGTCCGGGTCTCCTCCCAGGCGGTCTTCCCAGTAGGTGTGACCCAGGACCACCACCGGGTGCTCGTCGGCTCCCTCATCCTCCTCCGGAAGGAAGGCCCGGCCCAGCGCCGGCCGCACGCCCAGGAGTTCGAAGTAGTTGGCCGACACGAGCATTCCGAACGCCCGGTCTCCCTCCTCCCCCCGGCTCAGGGTGAGCATCTGCATGGTGTAGCCCGCCAGGGCTTCCAGGGGACCGGCCTCCTTCCTCAACTCCAGGAAGTCGGGGTAGGAGAAGGAATCGAATCCGTGCCCGTCATCCCCCCGTCCCAGCTCCACCATGCGGCCGGCGTTGGGGATCCCCGCCGGCGCCTGGATGAGGTACCGGTCCACGACGGAGAAGATGGCCGTGTTCGCCCCGATGCCGATGGCCAGGGAAAGGACCGGAACGGCCAGGAAGAGGGGGCGCCGGGAGAGGGACCGGACCGCGAACCGGAGGTCCTGGAGGATGGAATCGAGCATCCTGGGGCTCCAAGCAGAAGCACGACCGGGGAGGGGCCCACGCCAGGGAGGGGACGAGGGTCAGGGCCGGCACCCTCTACGGGCGGGGGAAGGGGGCGGTTTCACCCGGGGGGAGGGGGGAGCGCGCACTTCCCGTCACCTCGGGGGTACGGTGGGGCCACACCCGACCCGGACCCACGGAGGGTATCCAAACCATCGGCAAGGAGCAGGCAAAGATCATGTGGTCCCTCAGAACCCCCCTCAGCCGGCGCCGGCTGCTTCAGGCCTCCCTTGCCGCGGCAGCCACCGCGGCCCTCCCCGGTCGGGCGCTGGGTACCGGCTCCAATCCCGTGTCCGGTTCCGGAGAAGGGCGGGGGGGGCCGGCGTCCCTCCCCTGGCTTCAGGATGCCCGCTTCCCCTTCTCCCTTCCTGAGCTCCCCTACCCCCCCGATGCGCTGGAAGCCGCCATCGACGCCCAGACCATGGAGATCCACCATGGGCGCCACCACCAGGGGTACGTGAACAACCTGAACCGTGCGCTGGAAGGGCAGCCCTCCCTTCACGCCCGGACCCTGGCGGAGCTCATGGCTTCGCTGGAATCCCTTCCGGAGGAGGTAAGGACCGCGGTGCGGAACCAGGGCGGGGGCCACCTGAACCACAGCCTCTTCTGGACCTCCCTCTCCCCGGCGGGCGGGGGGGAGCCCGGGGGCCCTCTGGGGGAAGCCATCCGCAGCGGTTTCGGCTCCTTCGAGACGTTCAGGGAACGGTTCTCCGCCGCCGCCGGCTCGGTCTTCGGGAGCGGGTGGAGCTGGCTGGTGGCGGACGGGCGCGGCCGGCTGGACATCGTGACCACTCCGAACCAGGACAATCCCCTCTCCCGGGGGCTCACCCCCCTCCTGGGGCTGGACGTGTGGGAGCACGCCTACTACCTGCGCTACCAGAACCGGCGCGCCGACTACGTCCAGGCCTTCTGGAACGTGGTGAGCTGGGAGGAGACCGGACGCCGTTTCGACGCCCTCTGACCCTTCCCCCCCGGGGTGGGCCTTCCGTAGGGACCCGGGAGGAGGGACTCCCGGGGTCCCTCCCCTGGCCGGGGCCTTTCCGTTCCCCTGCCGGGGTCCCTATCCTACCGGGACAGCGATCCTTCTTTTCCACCCTCCATTCCCCGAGGTGAACCGAATGAACCGATACCTGCCGGCCGTGGCGCTGGCCGCCGGGGTGCTGTGGGGCTGCGGCCCGGCATCCGAGGAGGGGGCCGGAGCCGGAGCCGCCACAGGATCCGCCGCCCGCCAGACCGAGATGGCTCCCACACAGGACCCCCTCATCCAGCAGGCGCGAGCCCTCTTCGCGCCCATCCCCCAGGAGCCCCAGGCCCTGCCGGACAACCTCCTGACACCGGCCATGGTGGAGCTGGGGAAGAAGCTCTACTTCGAGCCTCGCCTTTCGGCGAGCTGGCTCATAAGCTGCAACACCTGCCATAACCTGAGCCTGGGCGGGGTGGACCTCATGGAGACGTCCATCGGCCATGGATGGCAGAAGGGACCCAGAAACGCCCCCACGGTCCTGAACGCGGTGTTCAACCTGGCCCAGTTCTGGGACGGCCGGGCGGCGGACCTCAAGGAGCAGGCCAAGGGACCGGTCCAGGCCGGGGTGGAGATGAACAACACGCCGGACCGTGCGGTCCGGACCCTGGCGAGCATCCCGGCCTATGTCGAGTACTTCCGGGAGGCGTTCCCCGGAGAGGCCGATCCCGTGACCTTCGACAACATGGCCAAAGCCATCGAGTCCTTCGAGGCCACCCTCCTCACCCCCAATTCCCCCTTCGACCGGTTCCTGGTCGGCGACGCCGCGGCGATGACGCCGGAGGAGAAGGAGGGGCTCGGACTCTTCGTGACGAAGGGGTGCACCGCCTGCCACAATGGGGTGAACGTGGGTGGAACGGGGTACTTCCCCTTCGGCCTGGTCCAGCGCCCCGGGGCCGACATCCTCCCGCCGGAGGACAAGGGGCGCTTCACCGTGACCCGGACCGCCAGCGACGAGTACGTCTTCAAATCCCCCTCCCTCAGGAACATCGACCTGACCCCACCCTATTTCCACTCCGGGCAGGTCTGGGACCTCATGGAAGCGGTGCGGATCATGGGGGTGGCCCAGCTCGGGGCCGAGTTGACCGATCAGGAGGTAGGCCTCATCGTGGCTTTCCTCCGGACCCTGACGGGGGATCAGCCTCTCGTGGAGTACCCGGTCCTCCCGACCCACACCGCCAACACTCCCCTACCGGACGTGCGGGTGGGCGCCGGTCAGGCCCACTGAAGCCCGAAGGCCGGGCGGATACGGCAAGGGGGGCCGACCTTGGGGTCGGCCCCCCTTACCGTTGGGGCGCCGCGACTACCCGTCTTCGTCCCACCCCGGGTAGGCCAGAAAACCCTCCCTCCTCAGAACCTGGACCAGGTAGCCCAGCCGCTCCTCCGCCGGCTCCACCGCTTCCCCGAAGCGCGCCCGGAGGAGCTCGGCCACCTCCTGCACCGTGCGGTTTCCGTCGAGGCGGAGCCAGGCGAAGCTCCCCACCGGATCCAGCCGTACCCGCCGGGCCGAGAGCCCGTAGCTGATCCAGGGCCAGAGGAAGGCCAGCCCCCGGCCCGCAGGGGGGGGTCTGAGGAGAACCACCTCTTCCTCCTTCTCCTCCCACTTCCCCAGGCGGGAAGGGGCCAACCCCAGGAGGTTGACCCCTTCCAGCTGCTTCTCCCTGTCTCTTGCCCTCCCGCTCCGGCTCAAGGCTCCCTAGTGCTCCATATGCGCAGAGGGGAGGCCTCCCTGCTTCATCTTGCTCACCGGGATCCAGACCAGCATCCCCAGGACGATGACGTAGGCGAGGAAGCTCAGGAAATAGCTAGGCTCCGCCAGGAAGGTCAGCCGTTGGAAGGCCAGGATGCCGGGGTAGAAGTCCCCTCCGATGACCAGCAGCGCCAGGATCACGGCCATGAGGGACTCCCCGGCAATGAACCCGGAGGACACCAGGACGCCGGTGTTCTCGGCCCTGGCCTTCTCCTCCTCGGTGGCCCCCTTCCGCTTCAGTGTCAGCTCCAGGATCCACTTCACCAGGCCGCCGGCGAAGATGGCGGAGGTGGACTCGAAGGGGAGGTACATCCCCACCGCGATGAGCATCGGGGCCGGGGCCTTGATCAGGATGAGCCCCAGGGCGAAGAACATCCCCACGATGACCAGGGGCCAGGCCATCTCCCCCGCCACGATCCCGTTGGCCATGAGGGCCATGAGGCCCGCCTGGGGCGCCGGCAGCTCCGCCGAGCCGATGGTGTACACCCGGTGAAGGGCAATGAGAGGAAGGGTGAGGACCAGAGCCGCCACGACCACCCCCACGAGCTCGGCGACCTGCATCCGCCAGGGGGTGCCCCCCAGGATGTGCCCGACCTTCAGATCCTGCATCATGTCCCCGGCGATGGCCGCGGCGCAGCATACCACTCCAGCCACAGCCAGAACACCAGCCACCCCCCGGGCATCGGTGAGCCCCAGGACCACCAGGAGGATCGCGGC
>JBFYZD010000074.1:0-20996 GCA_041309685.1 Gemmatimonadales bacterium
GTCCCAGAGAAATGATCCCTCCCTGCTCGAGCTCTGCTGAAAGGCGAGCTTGACGCGGCGGACAGAACTCGGCTTATTCCGTGCGCTCCTTCACGTGTTGCGCCCGTAGCTCAGCTGGATAGAGCGCTGCCCTCCGGAGGCAGAGGTCACAGGTTCGAATCCTGTCGGGCGTATAAAGCGAAAGGCCCGGGCAACCGCCCGGGCCTTTCGCTTCATAGGTTCGCCGTAGAGGCGCCTGTGCTCAGGTTCGAGCCGAGCGGCGCGAGGGATCGGGCGTTTCCCACGGGCTGACCCGCGAGACGAGCGAGGAGCGCAGCGACGCAGCTCAATCCTGTCGGGCGTATTGAGCGAGGACCCGGGGCCTCCGCCCCTCCCCTAACGCCGTGCGCCCGTGGTCGGTTCCGGAGAGCCGGAACCCGTTCGATGCGGCGCTCACCCGGGACGATCTCTTTGATCCGCCTCGGGGGAAAACCGAGATGGATGGCCAGCCGGTCCTGGCTGAGTTGGGGCGGCTTGGGGGACTCCTCCAGCAACACCTCGCCGCGGTGCACCGGTGGGATCAGCCGGCCCGATGCCGGAGGACCCGGGACTACCCGACCCCCTCGAGACCTCACAAGCCCGGAACGGTACGCCGTCCCCCCCCCGGGGGCTCAGCGATCGATCATCCGCTGCGAGGCCTCTCCGTAGCGGTGTCCCAGCACCGTGATCTCATCGAGGACGCCCTGGATCTCGTCGAGGTCGGCCTCCGACAGCGCCACCTCGGCTCCCCCGAGGTTCTCCTCCAGCCGGTGGAGCTTCGTGGTGCCGGGGATGGGCACGATCCAGGGCTTCCGCGCCAGAAGCCACGCCAGGGCGATCTGGGCGGGCGTGACTCCCTTGCCATGCGCGAGGCCGGCAACCGCCCTCACAAGCGCCTGGTTGGCCTTCCTGTTCTCCACCGAGAACCGCGGGAGGGTGGTGCGGAAGTCCGAGTCGTGGAAGGTGGTGGTCTCGTCGATCTTGCCCGTGAGAAAACCCCTGCCCAGGGGGCTGAAGGGTACGAACCCGATTCCCAGCTTCTCCAGCGTGGGGAGGATCTCCTCCTCCGGCTCCCGCCACCATAGGGAATACTCGCTCTGGAGCGCCGTGACCGGCTGGACCGCGTGGGCACGGCGGATCGTCTTCACGCCCGCTTCCGAGAGGCCGAAGCGCCTGACCTTGCCCTCCTGGATCAGCTCACCGACGGTCCCGGCCACGTCCTCGATGGGGACGTCGGGGTCGACGCGGTGCTGGTAGTAGAGGTCGATGGTGTCGGTCCGCAGGCGCTTCAGCGATCCCTCCGTCATCGTCCGGATGTGCCGGGGTCGGCTGTTCAGCCCCGCCGAGGCGCCCCGTTCGAAGCGGAAGCCGAACTTGGTGGCGATGACCACCTGGTCCCGGACCGGGGCGAGGGCCTCGCCCACGAGCTCCTCGTTGGAGAAGGGGCCGTAGACCTGGGCGGTATCGAAGAAGGTGACGCCCCGGTCCACGGCGGCCCGGATCAGCCGGATGCCGTCCTCCTTGGGTACGGCCGGACCGAGCTCGAAGCTCAGCCCCATGCATCCCAGGCCGAGGGCGCTGACCTCCAGGCCGCTGCTTCCGAGAGTCCGCTTGTCCATCCTCATCCCCCTCCGGTGTGGGCTCCGCTCTCCACCAACGTCTCGAGGGCCCGGCGTTCGTCCATCGCCCCGGCCCGGAAACTCCCGCGGGAGTGGGGGGTGCGCAAGCCTGTTCGGTGGGAGCCCACGGTGGACGGTGCTGGAGACCCTCCGCGCCGCCTTGCGGAGCCGGAGCCGGTCCCTCCAGCTTCCAGCCGGTCTCAGGGCAGGCCCTTCCACCTCCACCTCAACGAAGGGAGGCTCTCCATGGAAGCTCCCCCGGTAGCCATCGTCACCGCGGCCAGTCGCGGCATGGGCGCGGCCTGCGCCCGCGAGCTGGCCGGGAGGGGGTACCGCCTGGCCCTCCTGGCCCGATCCGAGGACGTGCACGAGCTGGCCCGGGAGTTGGACGCCCGGGCCGTGCGGGGATCGGTGGGGGTCGAGGCGGACCTGGGGCGGGTTGTGGAGGAGGCCATGCGCGCCTGGGGGCGCATCGATGCCGTGGTGAACAACACCGGGCACCCCGCCAAGGGGGAGCTGCTCACGATCAGCGACGCCGAGTGGCTGGAGGGGCTGGACCTGCTCCTCCTGAACGTGGTCAGGATGGCGCGGTTCGTCACGCCCATCATGCTCGCTCAGGGCGCGGGGGCCATGGTCAACATCTCGAGCTTCTCGGCGGCGGAGCCCGGGCTGCGCTTCCCCGTCTCCGCAACCCTGCGGGCGGCCCTGGGGAACTTCACCAAGCTCTTCGCCCAGCGCTACGCCGCCGGCGGCCTGCGCATGAACACCCTCCTTCCCGGGTGGATCGACACCTACCCGGTGGACGAAGCGACCCGCCGGGCGATTCCGGCGGGGCGCCCCGGGACGGCCGCGGAAGTGGCGCGGGTGGCGGGCTTCCTTCTCTCCAACGAAGCCAGTTACGTCAACGGGGAGAGCATCCTCGTGGACGGGGGCCTGGTCGCCTCGGTCTGAGGTCGGGTGGACCCCTCGTCCGCCCTGCCACCCCTTCCCCCCTCCCTGAAACCCCGGAAACCGGTCCCTCGTATTCTGACACTAGCCAGCTGACATAGCTCGGAAATCGACATAGGTCCCCCTTCCCTCCGGACCGGGAGGAAGAACCGTTGGCCAGGAAGAAGCACTTGAGCCTCGGCACCATCCACGTCCTCCACGCCCTGGCGCGAGGCCGCGAGTACGGGTTCGACATCATGGAGGAGACGGGCCTCGGCAGCGGGACCATCTATCCGGCGCTGGACCGGCTGGAGCGTCTCGGTTTCGCCAGGTCCGAATGGGAGGACGCTCTCATCGCCCGGGAGGAGAAGCGCCCGCCCCGGCGCTACTACCGCATCACCCCCGAGGGAGCGCGGGAGCTCCAGGAGGCCATGGAACGCAACCGGTCCCTGGCCCCGGTGGACCTGGAGCCCCATCTGCGCCCCCGGGAGGCCTGAGGCCCATGATTCCGGGGGGCCGCCCCTTCCGCCTTGGCCTCAGCCTATGGCTGATCCGGGTGGCCTGCGCCCTGGCCCCCGGGGCCCGGCGGAAGGACTTGGCCGCCCAGTGGGAGGCGGAGCTCCTCTACCGCTGGCGGAGGCTGGAGGCCAGCGGGGCCCGCCCCGACGCCGCCTCGCCCCCGGGAACGCCCCGTCCCCCCGCCCAGGACCTCCTCTTCTGGTCCCTGGGGGCCTTTCAGCACGCCTGGTACCTGTTCAAGACGGAGTACACCATGGACCTGATCTGGCAGGATGTGAAGTACGGCTTCCGCTCCCTCAACCGGACCCGGGGGCTCATCGCCATCGCCGTCCTCTCCCTGGCCATCGGGATCGCGGCCAACACGGCCATCTTCAGCGTCGTGGACGTGTTCATGCTGCGGCCGCTGCCCTATCCCGACTCCGACCGGCTGCACATGCTCTGGCTCACGAACCAGGACCGGGGGTGGAATCAGGCCAGCTTCACGGTCCCGGATTTCGTGGATCTCCGGAAGGAGAGCCGCACCATGGAGCTGGCGGCCTTCCAGGGCGGGACCTTCGCACTCGCGGGCGACTTCGAGACGGAGCGGCTGAGCGGCCTCTACGTCACCCCGGACTTCTTCAGGGTGCTGGGGGTGCAGCCGACCCTGGGCCGGGGGTTCACGGACGAGGAGGGGACGCCCGGCCATGAGCGGGTGGCCGTGATCAGCCACGGCCTCTGGCAGAGGCGCTTCGGCGGGGATCCCGACCTGGTGGGCTCCCAGATCGTGCTGGACGGGGCGCCCCACACGCTGGTGGGGGTGATGCCCCCCGACTTCTGGTTCCTCTTTCCGGGCGGGGACGCGTGGGCCCCCCTCTCCTTCGACGGGACGGAGGCCCGGAACAGCCACAACCTCCAGGTCCTGGCCCGGACCAGGGAGGGGGCGGGCGGGGGGCAGGCCCTGGAGGAGGCCCAGCGTCTCATGGGCAGGATCGCCCAGGCGTACCCCGAGACCAGCGCGGGGCACGGCGCCATGATGCTCACCCTCCACGAGGAGGTCTTCGACGAGGGGTTCCAGGCCGGCACCCTCATCGCCACCGTGGGTGTGTTCCTGGTCCTCCTCATCGCCTGCGCCAACGTGGCCAACCTCCTCCTGACCCACGCGACGGGGCGGGACCGGGAAGTGGCGCTGCGGGGGGCTCTGGGAGCCGGGCGCAGCCGCATCGTGCGGCAGTTCCTCACCGAGGCCACCCTGGTGGCCCTGCTGGGTGGGGTCCTGGGCCTGGGGTTGGCTTTCTTCGGCATCCGGGGCCTGATCTCCATCATGCCGGCCGACTTTCCCCGGGTCCACGAGATCGGCCTGAGCGGCCGGGTCCTCCTCTATACCGCCGCCGTAACCATGCTCACCGGGATCCTCTTCGGCATGGCGCCGGCCCTGCACTCGAGCAAGGGCACTCTGACGGATGCGCTGAAGGAGGGAGGGCGGGGCGGGTCCGCCTCGCGGGGCGGAAGGCTCAGGAAGGGGCTGGTGGTGGCGGAGATGGCCCTGGCGCTCGTGCTCCTGGTCTCCTCCGCCCTTCTGGTGCAGGGGTTCGCCCGCATCCGGATGGCGGAGCTGGGCTTCGACCGTTCCGACGTCCTGACCTTCCAGACCCTCCTTCCCGAAGGGCTCTATCCGGATTCGGCATCGGTGGCCGATTTCCATGACCGGCTTCAGGCGCGACTCGCCGGCCTCCCCGGGGTCGGGCGGGTGGGCGGGGCCACGGCCCTCCCCCTCCAGGGCTCCTCCGGCACCTGGTATGTGCTCGGGGGGGAGGACTTCCAGGACCCGGCGGCCCGGAAGGTCGTGGGGTTCAAGTATGTGCTGCCCGGGTATTTCGAATCCCTGGACATCCCCCTCCTCCGGGGGCGCGCCATCGAGGAGGCGGACCGGTCCGGGTCCCTTCCCGTGGCCGTGATCAACCAGACCCTGGCCCAGCTCCACTGGCCCGATAGCGACCCCATCGGTCAGCAGATCGTGATCGGGTCGGGCCCGCGGGAGATCGTGGGAGTGGCGGCCGACACCAGGGATTACGGCGCCGACTCCGACCAGCCCGCCCTGATGTTCATGGCGGCCAACCAGAGCGTGCAGCGGTTCATGGACTGGACCGTCGAAGCCGACCTCCCCCTCCACACGCTCGTGGAGCAGGTCTCCGCGCAGGTCCGGGCTGTGGACCCCAACGTCCCGGCCTATGACGTCATGTCCTTCGATGATCTGATCGAGCGGGCGCTGGGGGGCGACCTCATCATGGCCAAGATCATGTCCGCCCTGGCGGTGATCGCCCTGGTGCTGGCTCTGGGCGGGGTCTACGGGGTCATGGCCTACACCGTGAGCCAACGCACCCGGGAGATGGGGATCCGCCTCTCCCTGGGGGCCCAGCGGGGGAACGTCATGGCCATGGTCGTGCGCCAGGGCACCGTGCTGGCCCTCCTGGGGATCGGCATCGGGTTGGGGGTGGCGTTGGGTGTGACCCGCGGGCTCTCCCGCTTCCTCTTCGGAGTCAGCCCCTTCGACCCCCTGACCTTCGCCTCGGTGGCGGTCGTGCTCCTGCTGGCGGGGGTTCTGGCCACCTTCTTCCCCGCACGGCGGGCCACGAAGGTGGACCCGGTGGTGGCGCTCAGGGTGGAGTAGACGGGAGGGGTCTTTTCATCGGATTCTTCAACAGAATCCCAGCCGGAAGGGTTATATTGCCTGGTGGCGGCCAAGGTGGGCCTTCGAGTCCAGCCCGCGCCGGGTCGCCCTGGCCCCAACGATGAGGCGTCCTGGCCTCAATCCTCTGCATCGGCAGGCCCCGAGGCGTCCATGCTGTACTTCGGTCCCGAGACCTACCTCCCTCTGGCCTCGCTGTTCGCCGGGTTGGTCGGGGTGTTGATGACCTTCTGGCGGCGCGTGGTCGGGTTCTTTCGCCGGTACCTCAGCCGGGTCGCCAGGGGGTCGGGGGACCGGTCCTCCCGGCGGTCGGCTGCCCCCCGGACCCTGTCCTCGGACCGCTCCTCGGCCCCGCCCCCGGAGCCGTGAGAGTGCCTGGGGAGGGGTGGCGATGAGATACCGGAAGGTGGTGGTCCTGGGCTTCGACGGCCTGGATCCCGGACTTGCCGAGACTCTCATGGCGGGGGGGGAGCTACCCAACCTGGCTCGCCTGAGGGAGGACGGGGGATATTCCCGGTTGGCGACGACCCTCCCGGCCCAGACTCCGGTGGCGTGGTCCACCTTCGCGGTGGGCGCGAATCCCGGAGTGCACGGGATCTTCGATTTCCTTTCCAGGGACCCGGCCACCTACCTCCCGCAGGTAGGCCTCTACCGCCACGAGCAGAAGAGCCGCTTCCTTCCTCCCAGGGCCGTGAACCTCCGGGGGGGCACCCCGGTCTGGGAGCGCCTGTCGAAGGCGGGTGTCTCCAGCACCATCCTCCGGCACCCCTGCACCTATCCCCCGGCACCCTTCAAAGGGCGCCTCCTGGCCGGAGTGGGTGTGCCGGACCTCAGGGGTGGCTTCGGCTCGTCGGCGTTCTTCACGACGGAGCCGGGCCTACGGGCAGGGGAAGGGGAGAGGGTCGTCGTGGTGGAGCTTGATGCGGAGGGCCGGGCCACCACCCACCTCCTGGGCCCCGGCCTTCCCCAGGGAGATGACCTCCGCTCGAGCCTGGAGCTGGAAGTGGATCCCGGGGGTCAGAGTGTCATCATCTCCTGCCCCGACGGTGGCTTTTCGCATCCGGTCCGGGTGGGAGAGTGGACACCGTGGGTGCATGTGCGCTTCAAGCACGGCCTGCTCCAATCGGTCCGGGGTCTCGTGCGGTTCTTCCTGGGGGGGACCGACCCCCTGCAACTCTTCGCCTCGCCGGTCCAGTTCGATCCCCAGGTGCCCCTCTTTCCCATCAGCCACCCCTGGGACTACGGGGCGGAGCTGGAGAGGGTCCTGGGACCCTTCGCCACGCTGGGGATGGCGGAGGAGCACAACGGGGTCACCAACGGGCGCATCGACGAAGGGGCTTTCCTGGCCCAGTGTTTCGACATCATGCACGAGCGCCTTGCCATGATGCGCCTCGAGCTCGGCCGGATGGAGAGGGGCCTTTTCTATTGCCTTTTCGACACACCGGATCGGATCCAGCACATCTTCTGGCGCTTCCGGGAGCCGGATCACCCCGCGCACCGGGGCGAGCCTCTCCCGCAGGAATGGACCCGGGTCATCGAGGACTACTATCGCCTCTGCGACGAGGTGGTGGGCGAGGCCCTGGAGTACGTGGACGACGCCACGCTCCTCATGGTGGCGAGCGACCACGGCTTCGCGAGCTTCCGGCGGGAGGTCCACCTGAACGCCTGGCTTCTCGAGAACGGGTATCTCTCCCTCCGGTACGGGGTGGAGCCGGGGGAGGGCGCGGGAGACCTCCTCCGGGAGGTGGACTGGGGCCGGACCCGGGCCTATGCCCTGGGGCTGGCGGGGGTGTACCTGAACCTCCGGGGGAGGGAGGCGGAAGGCGTTGTTCCGGTGGAGGCCGCGGGGTCCCTGCGGGCTGAGATCGCGGAGCGGTTGGGAGGGATGGAGGACCCTCTCCGAGGGAAGGCGGCGGTGCGGTATGCCCTGCCCAGGGAGAAAGCGTACTCCGGCGCCCGCCTCGACGACGCGCCCGACATCCTCCTGGCCTACGCTCCCGGCTACCGCACCTCTTCCGCCGCCGCCATGGGAGGCGTCGGTGCCGGCGTGTTCAGCGACAACCTGCGGCGGTGGTCGGGGGACCATATCGTGGACCCCTCCGCCGTGCCCGGGATCCTCTTCATGAATGCTCCCTTCCTGGGGGACCAGGCCCGGCTCCTGGACCTGGCCCCCACCATCCTGGATGCCCTGGGCGTGCCGGGGGACGGGGCTTTGGAGGGAGGGTCCCTCCTGCCATGAGGATCCTGGTGGTGGGCCTGGACTGCGCCGCCCCGGAGCTCCTTCTGGGAGAGGAGCTTCCCAACCTTCGGAGGCTCATGGCCGCGGGGGTCTACGGATCCCTGGAGAGCGTGGTTCCGCCGATCACGGTTCCCGCCTGGATGTGCATGGCCACCAGCCAGGACCCCGGATCCCTGGGGGTATACGGGTTCCGGAATCGGGTGGACCACTCCTACCTCCGGATGGAAACCGCGGATTCCCGGTGGTTTCGGGCTCCGACCATCTGGGACCAGATCGCGATGGAGGGGGGCCGGTCCATCCTTGTGGGGGTGCCACCCTCCTATCCGCCTCGGCGGATGAACGGCCTGAGGGTGGGCTGCTTCCTCACGCCGGATCCCGCCACCCACGTCTTCACCCACCCGCCGGAGCTGGGGGAGCGGATCCGAGCTTTGGTGGGCTCCTATCCCGTGGACGTGAAGCACTTCCGTACCGAGGACAAGCATCGGCTGCACCGGGAGATCCTGGAGATGACCCGGATCCACTTCGAGGTGGTGGGTCATCTCCTTGCCACCGAGCCCTGGGATTTCTTCCACTTCGTCGAGATCGGACTCGACCGCATTCACCACGGGTTCTGGAAGCACCATGACACTCGTCATCGGCACCATGATCCGGGGAATCCCTTTCGGGAGGTGATCCGGGATTACTACCGCCTCCTGGACCACGAGATCGGTGTCCTTCTGGAGGCTCTGGACGAAAGGACCCTGGTGCTGGTGGTCTCGGATCACGGTGCCCGAGCCCTCGACGGTGGCTTCTGCATCAACGAATGGCTCATGGAGGAAGGGTTCCTGGTCCTGAGGAGCCGCCCTCGGGACGTCACCTCCTTCGACAAGCTGGACGTGGATTGGAGCCGGACCCGCGCCTGGAGCAGCGGGGGGTACTACGCCAGGGTCTTCCTCAATGTGAGGGGGCGGGAGCCGGACGGGGCCGTGGCCCGGGAGGACTACGAGGCGGTTCGGGAGGATCTCGTTGCCCGTCTCGAGGCCACGGTCGACGACCGAGGCCGGCTCCTCGGGACGCGGGCTTTCAGGCCTGAGGCCATCTATGCCCGGGTGGAGGGGATCGCCCCCGACCTCATCGTCCACTTCGGAGAGCTGGCCTGGCGGGCCATCGGGGGGGTGGGCTACGGGCGGATCCACGTCCAGGAGAACGACACGGGTCCGGATGACTGCAACCACGCCCAGCTTGGCGCGTTCGTGCTGGCGGGCCCTGGCGTTCCGGAAGGGGGAGAGCTGGGGGGAGCCCGTCTGCTGGACGTGGCCCCCACCCTCCTCGGCGCGGCGGGGTATGATGTGCCGGCTTCGATGCAGGGGACCAACCTCCTGCCGGGCGTGTCCCTCGGGCCGGGGCTGGAGCTTCCCCCCGGAACGACGCTTCGGCCCCCTCCTCCCCCACCGGACAGCGACCACCTGGTTCGGGAGCGGCTGAAGGGGTTGGGGTACCTCGGATGAGCAGGAAGAGAGGCTCGGGACGGACAGCGAGGAAGGGAACGGTCCCATCCGGGTCCCTGCCGGGGTCGGCCGCCCCCGGCAGGGGCCAGGAGCCTTCCCCACCCACCGAACCACCGGCTCCGCTCGCCGCGGGGCGGATCCTCCTGATGGCCGCGGCGTTCGCCGTCTGGACCGGGCTGATGGAGGAGATCCCCGTCTTCGTGGCGCCCCTGGGGGGGGTGGTCGTCCGCCTGAGCGAGCAATTCCTCTGGATGACCCCTTTGGGGAATCTCTTCTTCTTCGGACTGGCCGGCCTGGGCCTGATCCTGGTGGGGAGGCTCTGGAGCCCCGCCACCTCCCGTCCGGTGGTCGCGGGGGCATTCTCCGGCCTCTCCGCCCTCGCCCTGGGCTTGTTCCTGGAGCGTCTCCATCCTGTCGCCGTGCTCCTCCTGGCCGTGGGGGTCGGGACACAGGTCAGACGGATGACCCGCGGACCCGTACGACGCCGAAGGCTCCTCCCCGCCCTCGCGCTGGGCGGAGTCCTGGTGGTCCTGGGCCTGATGGCGCGGTCCGAGTGGAAGCGGGGCGTGTGGGAGTCGACCTGGCTCAACTGGCTCCCCGCGCCCCCCCCCGACGCCCCCAACATCCTTCTCGTCATCCTGGACACGGTGAGGGGAGCGAGCCTCGGCTTCATGGACGACCTGGGCCCGATGTCCGAGTGGCCTCCCGTTGCGACGCCGGCCCTGGACGCCCTGGCGGAGCGCTCGGTGGTGTTCACGCGGGCCATGGTCCCCTCGCCCTGGACCCTGCCTTCCCACGCCAGCATGTTCACGGGCCGCTGGCCCCACGAGCTGGCCGGCCCCAACCGGCTGGGCGCCGAATGGGCCCAGAGCCTGGATCCCCGTTATCCGACCCTGGCCGAGACCCTGGCCCGGAACGGGTACCTGACCGCGGGCTTCGTGGGGAACCTCGTCTTCACCTCTGCCGAGACCGGTCTGGTGAGGGGATTCCTCACCTATGAGGACTACACCCTCTCCCTTCAACAGACCCTCCTGAGCTGTGCGCTGGGACGACGCCTCTCCAGCAGCGACGTCCTTCGCCGGGTGCTCGGGTCCCACGACGTCCTGAACCGGAAGAGCGCCGAGACGGTGGCCGACCAGTTCCTGGCCTGGCACGCCCGGGGTGTCCGCCGCCCGTTCTTCGCCTTCCTGAACTTCTTCGATGCCCATGAGCCCTACCCCGTTCCCGATTCGGTGAAGACAGCACTCCCACCGGGGAGCGAGTGGAACGATTTCTCCCATTTCGTGGGTCTGCTGACGGGCGCGACGGCGTGGCGGAACGACAAATGGACCATGGACCCGGAGGAGCGGAAGGCCCACGCCACCGGATACCATGAGGGGATCCTCCTGGCCGACCGGGCGCTGGGACGGGTGCTGGCCGAAATGGAGCGGCGGGGGGCTCTGGAGAACACCATCGTGATCGTCGCCAGCGACCATGGGGAGCAGCTCGGAGAGCACGGCCTCTACAACCACAACAACAGCCTCTACCTCCCCCTCCTCCACGTACCCCTTCTGGTTCTCGATCCCCGGGAGGAGCCTGCCGTGCGAAGGGTCGGGGAGGTCGTGACCCTCAAGGACATGGCGGCCACGGTGCTGGATCTTGCCGGGGTGGACGCCCAGGCCGCCGGCATCGGGGGCCGCTCCCTGGCTCCCTTCTGGAGGGGGGGAGGGGATCCCGGCACGGTCTTCGCCGTCCTGGACCGGGGAGGAGAGCAACCGGCCTGGTATCCGGTGGAATGGGGCCCCTCCATCTACTCCCTGACGGATTCGGCCTACCATTATCTCTTCAACGGGGACGGGACGGAGGAGCTCTACGACTTCCGGTCCGACCCCGGGGAGTTGAAGAACCTGGCCGGTTCGCAGGACGCGAGGCCGGTGCTGGGCCGCTTCCGGACCACCCTCAGCACCATGGTGAGCGGCCTTCCTCCGGTCCAGGAGGAAGGGGTGGAGCACCCCCGGGCGCCGGCGCCCGTGGGTTGGCCGGGCCGGTGACGGTCGGGAACGGTTCCTCCCGGATACCGCCCAGGTGTTCCTGGACTTGTTGATGGAGGCGCAATGACCCGGAGTCCGTGCCGTGGGGCCGTCGCCATGCTGGCCCTGGGGGTCGCTCTCGTCCCGGGGCGTCCGCTGGGCGCAGTGCAGCTTCCGGTGTCGTCTCCCGTTCCCGGCGGGATCGACGTGGTGGAGCTCACGGCGGAGCGGATCCGCTCCGACCTGGTGGCGGGGCGCTACACGGCCGTCCAGCTCACCCAGGCGTTCCTGGAGCGGATCGCCCGGTACGAGGAACGCTACAACGCCTTCATCTCCCTGAACCCCGACGCCCTGGCCACGGCGGCCGCGCTGGACGAGGAGTACCGTTCCCGGGGGCCCCGGGGACCCCTCCATGGGGTGCCCGTGGTCATCAAGGACAACATCGACTTCGGCGGCATGGTGACCACGGCGGGCTTCGACGGGTTCAGCGCCGCGGCCGGTGGGGTGGACATGATCCCCGACGACGACGCGGCGGTGGTGGAGCGCCTGAAGGCCTCCGGGGCCGTCATCCTGGGGAAGACCAACCTCCCCGACTTCGCGGGGCACGGGACGCGCACCAACAGCTCCGTGGCCGGGGCGACCCTGAACCCCTACAACGTGGCCAAGGCCCCGGGGGGGTCCAGCGGCGGGACGGCCACGGCGGTGAATGCCTCCTTCGCGGTCCTGGGCCTGGGGACCGAGACCGGAGGATCGATCCAGAACCCCGCCGCCGCCCAGGCCCTGGTGGGGGTGAAGCCCACCTTCGGCCTGGTGCCCCTGGAGGGGGTGGTGCCGGTGGACGCCACCTATGTGGACGTGGTGGGACCCCTGGCGAAGACGGTCCGGGACGCCGCCACGGCCCTGGACGTGCTGGCGGGGCCCACGGAGGAGGATCTGGCCACCTTCTCCGCCGTGGACCACATGCCCCAAGGAGGGTACACCGCGGGGCTCTCCGAGTCCGCTCTGGAAGGGCGGCGCTTCGGCCTGGTGGGGGAGGGGTGGCGGGACTCCTTCCTCCCTCTGGCTCCCGGGACCGACACCCTCTACCGGGAGGCCATCGCCGCCCTTCGGGCCCAGGGCGCGGAAGTGGTGGAGGACCCCTTCCTGGGGAGCGGGTTCAAGGAGCTGTACAGCCGAAGGCCCGGGGTCCCCTCCCAGGGCGCCCACGACATGCTCCTCTACTTCCGGGGGCTGGGGGCAGGGGCTCCGTTCGACACCATGGAGGAGTGGGAGGCCCTTTCCGGGAGGGAGTTCCGCGGGGGAGGCCGGGGCCGCCCTCCCGCCAGGCCCAGCGCCACGGAGGAGGGGGACGCCTTCCAGGCCTGGCGCCTGGAGATCCGGACCCTCTTCCGCAGGGTGCTGGAGGAGAACGATCTGGACGGCCTCTTCTTTCCCCAGGCGGGAGCACCCATCCCGGACCTGGTCCAGGACCCCGAGCGCCCCGACCACAACCCCAACAACCACCCCGAGCTGCCCAGCAACATCATCAACCACATCGGCCTCCCCGTGGTGACCCTCCCCTTCGCCTGGTACGGGGACGGGACCCCCTTCGTCCTGGCCTTCATCGGGGATACCTGGACGGAGGCGGATCTCCTCGCCTGGGCCTACGACCTGGAGCAGGCCACCCGGGCCCGGGTGGCGCCGACCCTGGAAGGCCCGGCCCGGCGGTAACCGCGGGAATCCCTGTCGCGCCGGCGCTATCGCCTTCCTCGTTACCTTTCCTCCCCTCCCCACGTCTTGTCTCCGAACGGTGCAGGAGCAGGTGACCCCTCATGAATTACGGAGACTGACCATGAAGACCCCCCAACCCCTCCACATTCTCCCCCTCCTGGGCGGGCTGGCGCTGGCCGCCTGCCAGGATGGGGGACCCTCGGCTCCCGCCCTCGAGGATCTCTCCCTGGAAGACCAGATCACCCTGGAGCTTCTGTCCGACCCCACCTTCACCGAGACGGCCCTGGATCTGGTAGGCACCCAGACCGCCGCAGCCCACCGGAGAGGCCGTGCCTGGCGCAGCGGCGAGGGCTACGCTCTCCAGGCGGCGGTTCACTTCCAGGGCGCTCAGGCCGCCCTGGCCCAGGGCAATACGCAGCGGGCCCTGGAGCGAGCCCGGGTGGGGCGGGAACTGATCGCCGAGGGGATCGAGGCCGTCGGCGGGCCCTGGGCCATCGAGGGCATGGTGGAGCGGCTGGAATCCCTCCCCCTGGCCATCAACGGGGACCCCGACTGCTACCAGGATCCCCAGGGGTTGGGGGTGCGGATGGGTGAGCTGGCTCGGGGCGCCAGGAACGCCTTCCGGAAGGGAAAGCGGATCCAGGCCGGACAGCTGGGCGTTCTGGGAGAGCAGGCGGTGCGCCAGCGCATCCGGGACGGGAGCCATTCCCTCAGCGGCCGGCCCGAGGTCTGGGTGGAGCTCGGGGGAGCGGCCGTCGATCTGGCGACAGGGATCCTGGGAGCGGGCACCCCTGACCAGGAGCAACTGGACCTGCTGGCCGCCGCCGGGGAGTACCAGACGCTGGCCACCGAAGCTCTGGCCGCCGGGGACCGGGGGCGGGCCGTTCACTTCGCCCACATGGCACAGTGGTGGTCTCTGAAGGCGGTGGTGATTCCCGGCGGGATCTCGGACGAGGAGGTGGCGTTGATTCTGGATCTGGCCAAGACCCTCCTGGCCGATGCCACGGCGGCGGTTGGATCCGAGCCCACGGACCTCGAAGCGGCTCTCCTGGCGAAGGCCACCACGATGCTGGGGATGGGGGAGGGGAGTGTGGCCAACGGCACCTGCAGGGGTCTCGGGGCCCTCTGGCAGGTGGCGTTGATCGGCACCTATCTCATCGGTTGAGGCGGGGCGGGCGGGTGGGCTCCCCCGGGGGGGGGAGTCCACCCCCCACGATTCTCTCGACCATGACCGGAGGCCGAACCTATGTTCCGTCCATGGCCGCTACCGCCGAGCGAACCGACGCGCAGGTCGTCCGGGACGTCCTGGCCGGGGATCGGGATGCCTACCGGCTTCTCGTTCGCCGGTACGGGGACGTGCTGTATGCCCACGCTCTTCGCATGGCGGGGAGCCAGGACGAGGCCGCCGATCTGGTGCAGCGGGCGTTCATCTCGGGGTACCGGAAGCTGGCCTCCCTGCGGGACACGGAGCGGGTGGGGGCGTGGCTCTTCCGCATCCTCTCCAACCTCTCGAAGGACCACCTGCGGAGCCCCCGTCGCGGGGACGTCTCCGTCGAGAGGCTCCCGCAGCTTCCCGAGGGGAGGGCCGACCCGCTGGAGGCCGTCCACCAGCGGGAGGTGCGGGCGCGCCTCCATCTCGCCATGGACCAGCTCACCCCGGAGCAGAGGGAGGCCTTCATGCTGAAGCACGTGGAAGGGCGCTCCTACGAAGAGATGGCCGCCACGTTGGACGTCTCTGTGGCTTCCTTGAAGATGCGGGTCCACCGGGCCCGGGAGGCGCTGCAGGGCTTGCTGGAGGGCTTTCGGTGAAAGACGAGCTTCATCGCCTCCTGGATGGGGAGGCGCCGGCCGCGGGGTTGAGCGACGAAGCCCGCAGGGAGGCGGAATCCTGGGACCGGCTCCTGGCGGCCTTCCGGGTCGAAGCACCCCCCGCCTCGGCACCTCCGTGGCTGGAAAGCCGGATCATGGCCGAGATCGAGTCCCTTCCGGAGCCGGGTCTCCCGGGCCGGATCAGGAACTGGCTCCTGAGCCCCCGGCCCGTGCGGGTGTCTCCCCTCACCGTGGGGCTGGCGGCGGCGGGATTGACGGCCATCCTCCTGGTGGGAAGGGGGGAGCCGGGAGCCTGGCCCCTTCCTGCCGGCGGAGGAGGGAGCGCCGCGCTGGCGTCGGGCGGTGGTGGGGACCCGGCGGCTTCGGTGGTCTACGTTCAGTTCGCCCTGGAGGCCCCCGGGGCCTCGTCGGTGGCCGTGACCGGGGACTTCGACGCGTGGGAGGGATCCCACGCCCTGGAGGATCTGGACGGGGATGGGGTGTGGAGCGGGAGGGTCCCGGTCCGCCCCGGGGTCCACGCCTACATGTTCGTCGTGGACGGATCGAGCTGGAGGACGGACCCCCGCGCGGAGCGGTACGCGGACGACGGATTCGGGAACCGGAACGCCATCCTGGCGGTGGCGGCGCCGACGATATGAGGGCGCCTCCTCCTCCCCCCCGGTGGAGCGGACTCCTCGCCGCCGCCTTCCTGATCGCGGCACCGGGAGCCCTCGCGTCGGCACAGGGGACGGACGTCTCCCTGGAGGTGGGAGGCTCCACCATCGCCCCTCCAGTGGGGGTGGAGGGCGATCCCGCCCGCTTCCTGGTGGCGGGGCTTCGGGCCTCCCGCTTCACCCTGGGTGGGTCCGGCGTCCTGGGCTCCCTTCTGGTGGGACGGGCGCTGGATGACGTCCTCGGGGGGGATTTCCTTTCCGGCACGGTGGAAGGCTCCGCCTGGCGTCCCCTCCGGCCCCGGTGGTCGGTGGGAGTGGAGGCCCGGGGGTTCGGCTTCGCGGTGGCGGAGCCCTTCCCCTACCGCGCCCTGGGGGTCGAGGGCGGCCCCAGCCTGAGGTTCAGCGCCCCCCACGTGGCCGCCACGCTGAGCGGTGTGGCGGGGAGCGGGTGGTCCAGGACCGAGCTGCGCCGCTACGCGGAGGGACCGGTGGAGGTGGTGGACGATGAGCTCTGGAGGTACGGCGCCACGGCGGAGCTGCTGGCAGGATCCGGGAGGCTCATGGCCGGGGTCTCCGCGGGCATCCACGAGAGCGTGGGGGGGACCTACCGGTCCGGGGGCATCCGCCTGGTGGCGGGGGGGGGAGGGCCCGCCCTGGAGGTGAGGGTGGATGGGTGGCGGACCCCTCTCGGCGGCGAGGTCACCGGAGGGTTGGCCTTCATTCTCCCTTCCGGGGGGTGGAGCCTCCGGGGGTTCCTGGGAAGGAGCGAGCCCGACCCCCTGACCCTGGCGGAGCCGGGAGGGGGTTCCGGAGGCATCCTCCTGGGGCGGAGGCTCCTCGGTTCCGATCCCCTGCCCCGGGCCCGTCCCCCTCTCCATCGGGTCGTGGAGCAGGGAGGGGAGGAAGCCATCGTGGAGGTGCGCGTGGCGGGGCCTGGAGGGGCCCGGCAGATGGAGCTGACGGGGGATTTCACCTTCTGGGAGCCCGTGGCCATGGCCCGGGAGGGAGAGCTCTGGACCGTCCGGGTGGAGGTCCCCTACGGCACGCATCATTTCGGGTTCCTGGCCGACGGCGATTGGTACCTGCCGGACGAGGCCCCGGACGCCGTTCCGGACGAGTGGGGCCGGAAAAACGCAACGATGGTGATCGAACGATGAGCTCCGTGACGCCCTGGATCCTGGAGAGGGACGGGAACCGCCACGGAAGGAGAGGTGGCACGATGAGCCGATGGATGCTGGTCCTCACGGCCCTCCTGGCCCTGCCCCCGGGCGTGCTGGGGGCCCAGGAGTCGGCCCGGGACAGGGCGCAGCAGCTCCTCCCACCCCCGGTGTTCCAGGGCGTCGACGCCCTGGCCTCGGAGGCTGCCCGCCTGGGGATTCCGGGAGACCCCCTCTACAACAAGGCGCTGGAGGGGATCGCGAAGCGGGTTCCGGCGGATCGCCTTCTCCCGGCCGTCACCGTCTACGCCACCCGGCTCCGGGAGGCCCAGGGCGCCTTCGGGGCCCTGGCCAACGGCCCTCTCATCATCGCCGGGGCCGATGCCCTTCAACGGGGAGTGGAGGTGGAGACCCTCCGGAGGCTGGGGGAGGGCCGGGAGCCGGGCCAGCGGCCCGAGGGGGACGCCGGTCCCTCTCCCGTGGCCGTCCTGGTGCTGGCGGATCTGGTCGAGGCGGGAGTGCCCGCCGACCGCGCGCTGGGCGTTCTCCAGGAGGCCATGCGCATGAGGGCCCGGGAGCAGCAGATGCTCGGGCTCTCCGGCCAGGTGAGGCAGCTCATGCGCCAGGGCCAGTCTCCCCAGGACGCGGCCGAGCAGGTCCGCCGGGGCCTGATGCAGGGAAGGGGGGGCGGGGGGGTGGGACCCCCCGTGCCCCCGGGCTCGGAGCCCGTGACTCCGGGTCGCCGTCAACCCGGGAAGGGAAGGGGTGGGGGAGGCTGACCCCTCGGGTGGGGGGGATTTTCGATTAGCTTTCAGGCATCGGTCAGGGGACCGGCTACGGCCAGGTTCCCTCGATTCATCTTCCGGAGGTGATCTGCCATGTCTCGAACCGTGTTCTCCCGCCCCGCCGTCGGACTCACCCTCCTTTCCGCCTTCCTCCTGACGGGCTGCGCTTCGATGTCGCAGACCCAGAAGGGGGCCATCATCGGCGCCGCCACCGGTGTGGTGGCCGGTGGGGTCGTGGGGAACCAGACCGGCTCCACCGCCCGGGGCGCCATCATCGGGGCCGCCGTAGGCGGCGCGGCCGGCGCGCTCATCGGCCGCCAGATGGACCAGCAGGCCGAGGTGCTCCAGGACGAGCTCCCGGGCGCCACGGTGGAGCGGGTGGGGGAGGGGATCCAGGTGACCTTCGCGTCGGGGATCCTCTTCGATTTCGACTCGTTCTCCCTCCGCGCCGAAGCCCGCTCCAACCTCTCCAACCTCGCGGCCAGCCTGAACCGCTACCCCGACTCCGAGGTCCTCATCGTGGGCCACACCGACTCCAGCGGGGCCGATGCCTACAACCAGACGCTTTCGGAGAGGCGGGCCGGGGCGGCCAAGGACTTCCTGGTGGCCCAGGGCGTGACCCCGAATCGGGTGCGGTCCGTGGGGTTGGGGGAGACGGAGCCCAAGGCCGCCAACGACACCGAGGCCGGAATGCAGGAGAACCGGCGGGTGGAGGTGGCGATCTTCGCCAGCGAGGCCTACCGGAAGCGGTTGACGGGGGGAGGCGACTGACGGACCCTCGCCGGGGGCGGGTGCCCCTGAGGGGATCCTCCGCTTGGAGTGGCGCGGCCCTCGCCGAGGAGGTGGGGGCCGCGTTCCGTCCCTCCCTATCCTACCGGCGGTCCCCTGGTATCTTCCTTGCTTGGTCCTGACGCAGTCCGCTGCCTGACCTCCATCCGAGCGAAGCCATAGATGGCAGGACACGACAACCCCGCCGCCGCCGTCGATCCTCTCGACGCTCCCAGGATCCGCCCGCCGGCGGACGTGAACCCCCGCACCGATCCCGCCCTGGACCTTGTCGAGAAGCCCTTTCCCGAGATGACCCGGGGGGACTACGAGGCCCTGGGCTTCCTGTCGGGGCTGGAGGTGCACCAGCAGCTCAGGACCCGTTCCAAGCTCTTCTGCCGCTGCCCTGCCGGCCGCTACGTGACGCGGGTGGACGCCGAGGTGCTCCGCCACATGCGCCCCACCCTCTCGGAGCTGGGGGAGTACGACGGCACCGCCCTCATGGAGTTCAAGACGAAGAAGGAGATCGTCTACCTCCTGGAGCGGGGAACGGTCTGCACCTATGAGATGGACGACACCCCTCCCTTCGGGATGGACGAGGAGGCGGTGCGCATCGCCCTGGAAATGGCGCTGATCTGCGACCTGAACCTGGTCTCGGAGCTCCACGTGATGCGCAAGCAGTACCTGGACGGCTCCATCCCCACGGGTTTCCAGCGCACGGCCATGGTGGGGCTCGCCGGTACCGTCCCCTTCCGGGTTCCGGAGCTGGGGGTGGACCGGGAGCTGAGCATCCGTCAGCTCTCCCTGGAGGAGGATTCCTGCCGGGAGGTGAGCGACGTGGGGCACCGCGTCACCTTCCGCACCGATCGCCTGGGGATGCCCCTCACGGAGCTGGTGACGGAGCCCGAACTCCTGACCCCCTTCGAGCTCCAGGCCGGGGGCCGCCTCCTGGCCCGCATCGCCCGCTCCACGGGGAAGGTGCTCCGGGGGCCCGGTGCCGCCCGCCAGGACGTGAACGTCTCGGTGGCCGGGGGAAGGCGGGTGGAGATCAAGGGGGTGCACCACCACCGGAGCCTCCCCTTCCTGGTCCACACCGAGGCCTTCCGGCAGCTCAATCTCCTGAGGGTGCGGGCGGAGCTGGACAGGCGGGGGGTGAAGAGGGAGGTGCTGGCGATCCCTGCCCAGGGGCTTCCCTGGGACGTCTCCCCCCAGGTCCTGGACGTGAGCGGCGTTCTGAAGAACTCCCATTACCAGCCGGTGCGCCAGGCCGTGCAGCGGGGGGAGGTGGCCGCGGCCGTACGCCTGCCGGGGTTCGGCGGCCTCCTGGTCCACCCCACCCAGCCCGGTGTCACCTTCGCCCGGGAGCTGGCCGACCGGGTGAGGGTGATCGCCTGCCCGGTGCACCACCCCTTCATGACCCACTCGGACCTGGGGGCGGAAAGCCTCTCCAGCCAGCAGTGGAGCCAGCTCTCCCGGGCGCTGGGCGCCGGCCCCGGGGACGCCATCGTGGTGGTGTGGGCTCCCCGTGACGACGCCGCCACCGCGGCCCGGGAGATCCTGCTCCGGGCCCAGGACGCGCGGGTGGGCGTTCCCGCGGAAACGCGCCAGGCCTTCCCCGATGGGACCAACGGCTTCGAGCGCATCCTCCCGGGGGCGGACCGGATGTACCCGGATACCGACACCCCCCCTCTTCCCATCTCCGACACGGTGGTCGCCGAGGTGCGGGGGCAGATGGGGGAGGCGCCCTGGAGGCGGGAGGACCGCTACCTGGCGTTGGGGTTGGGCGCCCCCCTGGCCCGGCGTCTGGCTGCGGCGCCCTGGGCGTCCCTCTTCGACGCCCTCGCCCCCGCCTCCGGCGAGCCGGCCCGGCGGCTGGCGGCGGCCCTGGAAAAGCGTCTGCCGTATCACGCCAGAGTGGCGAAGCGGCATAAACCGCGGCTGCGGGAGGAGCTGCCGCCGGCGGACCGGATCGCCCCCCTGGTGCGGGCCCTGGAGGCCGGGGAGATCCTCCCCTGGGCGCTGGTGCCGGCCTTGGACCGGGTGCTGGGCGACGGCAACGCAATGGCGGCCGCGATCGTGGATCCTTTCCGGCCCCGCCCCGACGACCCGGAGCGCCTGGACGCGGCCCTGGCCGAGGTGGCCCGGCGACGCGCCCAAGGGGCCCTTGCCGGCAAGCCCCCGGAGGCCGTCCGGGAGTGGGCCATGGGGGAGGCGATGAGGGGTTTCACCGGCCGGGTGGACCCCCGGGAGGTTGAGCGCAGGCTGGAGGCTGCGTTGGCGACCGGAGTGGGGGAAGGGGCCGGGCCGGAGCCCGCCTCCCCGCGTGGCCGCCGAACGAAGAGGGGAGGGGAGGACGCATGAGCGAGGCCGCACAGGACCTGTACCGGGGATACCGGGGCCCCTGCCGTGAGCTGCTGGAGCGCTTCGGCATCACCGTGTGGTGCGAGGTGAGGGCCACCACCAGCACCGGGGAGTTCGAGGGCCTCCTGCTGCCCCGCTCGGAGACGAGCGACGAGTACCACCTCGTCCTGAAGCTGGGGATCGGCTACAACGTCGGGATCCGCCACGACACGGTGCGGAAGCTGGAGAAGATCGGCTACCGCGAGGCCCACT